>JANXAG010000008.1 GCA_025062375.1 Anaerolineae bacterium
AGCCTTTGGTGTGGGCAGCGGAGGCTCCGTGGATTTCCTTAACCTTCACCGAAAGGGGCTCTATTCTGGCCCCAGGGCCAGCAGACGGACCGATCTTCTCCTTCCCAGGAAAGGATGGCTTGGGAAGGGGAGCCCTCTGGGGCCTTATCTCCTGCAGCTTCTGGCGCAGGAGTTTCTTTCCCCCCTTGCGCAGGATCTCTCCGATTTCCTTCTTTGTGAGCTTAATTCGGGCAGGTTTGAAGTCCTCTTCCCCTGGCACATCTACAGGTTTATAGGACTCGGTGGAGATAACGGAGATCACACCGGGGATGCCTGCCAGCTTCTTGAGGTTGGTGTCCAGAATCTCCCCTGTAGCCCAACGAATCCCGTTCAGAGGCCTGGAGTAGACCACCCGTTTCATCAGGCCACTGAGGTTGACATCCCTGGTCATAAGAACGCTGATCAAGATGGACCGGCCAGTGGGGTTCCTGGCAGGCCCACGCAAATCGGGAGCCAGTTTGGCTAAAGAAGGGTCAGATGCTGTTTGAACTTTCTCCGGCAAAGGCTTTTGAGGTTCTGGCGAGGAGGCATAGGCATAAGGGGCTAATCCTACCAGGAGGGCTGCTATGAGCAACAGATACAAAACATATATCTTTTTGTTTTTGACATCGGACCCTCCTTTGAGGCTTGAGCCCGCTTCAGCTCCAAAAGTATTATACCACGGAAAAATTTTGAGAGCAAATTGATAACTTATGGGTTCCTTCCCCATTTTTAAACCAGATGCATGATAGCTTGCCTTGCTCACATCTTCCAGGGATAATTGAACCTCACAAAAGCCACCGCTGCTGGCATCCCCATCGTGGCCTGAGTGAAATCCCCTTCGGCACTCTGGATGCCTCCTTGACAAACATAAATCAGTGTCTTATATTAACCGTAGGAAAGGCAAAGGGAGGTAGGCGGTGGATTTTGTGCCTTCTTATCTTGCCCTTTACGAGTCAGGTGAACTGAAGAGAAGAGTAGAAGAGGCGGTGGCTCGCCTGGCTAAGTGCGATATCTGCCCCAGGGAATGCGGAGCTAATCGTCTGGAAGGAAGCAAAGGGGCAGGTTGCCGCACCGGAAGAAAGGCCGTGGTTTCAAGCTTTCACCCTCACTTTGGGGAAGAGGATCCTCTGGTTGGTATCCACGGCTCTGGAACGATCTTCTTCACCTGGTGTAACCTCCATTGTCAGTTCTGCCAGAACTACGAGATAAGCCAGCTGGGTCAGGGAAGGGAAGTGGAACCCGCAGAGTTAGCAGCGATGATGCTTTACCTTCAAGATCTGGGCTGTCATAACATAAACCTGGTATCTCCAACCCATGTCGTCCCCCAAATCCTGGAGGCTCTCCTCATAGCAGTGGGAAAAGGCCTCCGTCTCCCCCTCGTTTACAACACCGGAGGTTACGATTCTCTCAAAACCTTAAGCCTCCTGGACGGGATCGTGGACATCTACATGCCCGATATGAAGTATTCCGATCCTGAAATTGCCTGGCGCTATTCAAAAGTCAAGGACTATCCAGCCGTGAACAAAGCTGCTGTCAAAGAGATGCACCGCCAGGTTGGAGACCTGGTCCTGGATAAAAGGGGAATAGCCTTAAGGGGGCTTCTCGTCAGGCATCTGGTCCTCCCAAATCGCCTGGCAGGGACAGAAGAAATAGTCCGGTTTTTAGCGGAGGAGATTTCCACCAATACTTACCTCAACATTATGGACCAATATCGTCCGTGCTACAGGGCTCATCAGATCCCGGAGCTTTCCCGGCGCATAACCTTTGAAGAATACGAAGAAGCCATAGAGATGGCTCGCAAAGCAGGCCTTAACAGGTTAGATAAACGTCGGCCAAGGTTTATTTGGCTTTTTCCCCAGTGATTTGGGAGAAAACCAATGCCTTTCCATATTAACTCTATTGCAGGTATTGGCTGCGGTTTTTTGCCTTTTCTAATCGTTTTCCTCAGAAAATTGGGCCGCAGGCCCTCTCCTTCGGGCCCCAGGGTGGTGGCCATAGGAGGAGGGCATGGCCTTTATACCCTGCTCAGAGGGCTTAAAAAATACACTCCCAACATAACAGCTGTTATTACAGTCGCCGATGATGGCGGCTCCTCAGGCAGGATCCGCAGGGACTTTAACACCCTCCCGCCGGGGGATTTTCGCAACTGCCTAGTAGCTCTCGCCGATGACGAGGACCTTATGGCCAAACTTTTTCAATATCGCTTTGGGCGAGGGGCAGGGCTTGATGGGCACACCCTGGGTAACCTGTTCATAACTGCTCTAACTGAGCTAACCGGAAGCTTTGAGAAGGCCCTCTCCAGATCCGCCCAGGTTCTGGCCATCCACGGGCGTATCCTCCCCTCCACCACCGAAAGGATAACCTTATGTGCCGAAATCCATTGCCCCGAGACCCTTGAAGTCGTCCTGGTGGAGGGAGAATCAGCCATCCCCCGGAAGATGGGGAAGATTGAAAGGGTTTTCATAAAACCCGAAGGGGCAAGAGCCTACCCGGAAACCCTTAAAGCTATCCTTGGGGCGGATATCATAACCCTCGGGCCGGGAAGTCTCTTTACCAGCATAATGCCAAATTTACTGGTGGAAGAGATAGCCTGGGCTATAAGGGCTTCAAAAGCAATGAAAATCTACATCTGCAACATAGCCACTCAGAAGGGTGAAACCGATGGATTCACTCTTGAGGACCACGTGAAGGCCCTCGAAAAAATTGCAGGAAAAGGACTTTTTGATATAATAATAGCGAACAATAACCTGGATTTCGAAGTCCCTGGGGGCGAACCCGTCCGCCCCACCATGACCGAGCTCAGCTACCGGGTAGTGGTAGCTGACCTTGTGGATCGAGAAAATCCCTGGCGGCATGACCCTGTGAGGCTCGCCGAGGTTATCATGACAATATACCATCAAGGAGGGTTGAAATGATAAAGGTAGCTATAAACGGATTCGGCCGAATAGGACGGCAGGTTTTCAAGGCTATGTGGGAAAATTACCCCCAAGTCTTCGAAGTAGTCGCAGTAAACGATCTGACCGACGCTAAGGTTAACGCCCACCTTCTGAAATACGATTCCAACTATGGGCGTTTTCGGGCGGATATAAAAGCTGAAGGCGATTCCATAACAGTGGATGGTCATGTCATAAAGGTTTTCTCTGAAGCTAACCCGGCAAATTTACCCTGGGGGAAACTGGGCGTGGACATAGTGATTGAGTCCACCGGTGTCTTCACCGACGCTGACAAAGCCAAGGCTCACATAAGCCCAGCCGGGGCCAAGAAAGTTATCATCACTGCCCCCGCCAAAGGCGAGGATATAACTATAGTAATGGGAGTCAATCACGATAAATATGACCCTGATAAGCACCACATCGTTTCCAATGCTTCTTGCACCACCAACGCTCTGGCTCCGGCCGCCTACGTGCTTCTCAAAGAATTCGGAATTCAGAAAGGGCTTATGACTACCGCCCACTCCTACACCAATGACCAGCGGATACTGGACTTGACCCACAGGGACCTGCGGAGGGCAAGGGCTGCGGCTTTGAACATAATCCCCACATCTACAGGTGCGGCTAAAGCTATCCACCTGGTTATACCTGAACTCAAAGGCAAGATGCATGGCATCGCCCTTCGGGTCCCGACCCCTACCGTTTCCGTGATAGATTTAGTGGTGGTGACAGACAAAGAAACCACCGCTGAAGAAGTCAACGAAGCCTACAAACGGTGGCAGAAGAAGTGGGAGGACCAGGGATTCAAAGTATTGAGGGTTGAGGAAGAACCTCTGGTTTCCTTGGACTTTAAGGGCGATGAATACTCCACCATCATTGACGCTGAAAACACCATGGTTATGGGCGGCAACCTGGTGAAGGTCCTGGCCTGGTACGATAACGAATGGACCTATAGCCTTAGGGTGGCCGATCTGGCTAATTACATGGCTGGCTTCATGAAGTAGCTTTAACCTTTGAATTGACGGCTATAGCCAGCATTAGACAGTAAAATAAGGGAAAACGCTCCAGAGAGAGGCTGGTAAGCCCTCAATGCCTGCGGTTTGCACCGTTTAGGCGTAAAGATTGTTTTTGAGGCTGGTGGATCTTCACCACAGCCTAAATCATGATTATTCCCGCAGGTTCTGGACTTCAGGCCACCTGACGGTGACCAGAGAGCGATTTGACTAAAGAGATGCCAGGCACAGGTTCAGCCTCATAACTATTCGTAGCGCAGCGCTTCTATGGGATTGAGATTGGCCGCCTTATTGGCAGGATAGATCCCGAAGAAAAGCCCGACCGCTGCTGAGAAAATTACAGCCAGAATTACAGACCAAGGGGTGACCAGGGTTTCAATGTTGCTACCTCCAATGTTTATCCTACTCACCCCCCACGAAACCAGCCACCCAAGAATTATGCCTATTATTCCTCCGAGGAGACTCAGAACTGTGGCTTCTGTCAAGAATTGAAGGAGTATATCCCTTCTCTTGGCCCCCACGGCCATCCTTATGCCTATCTCGCGGGTTCGCTCCGTTACCGAAACCAGCATTATGTTCATTATCCCAATCCCACCCACTATGAGGGAAATAGCCCCTATGCTCCCCAGGAAAATGGTGAAAATGTTGGTGATAGAGTTTGCCATGCTGAGCATATCTTCCTGAGTGACTATGGAGAAGTCATCATCGGCTGATGGGGCAAGGTTGTGGCGCTCCCGAAGCAGGCTGCGGACCTCTTCTATGGCCTGGTCCAGGAGATTTCTGTCCCTTGCCTGAGCGTAAATGGCCGTTACACTCGGCTGCCCCCGCCAATCGGCGCGGCGCGGGAAATAAGTAAAAGCGGTAGTTATGGGAATTATCACCAGATCATCCTGGGTGAACATTCCAGCCCCGCCCTTTCTCTCCAGGACCCCAATCACCCTGAAGGAAACCCTGTTAATTTTCACAACCTGCCCCACCGGATCCTGATCGCCAAAGAGGGTTTTGGCCACATCGTTTCCCAGAACAGCCACCAAAGAACGCGCCCTTATGTGAGAATCCGTGATGAAGGAGCCTGATACTACCTTGTGGTTGCGCACCCTCGTGTAATCGGGGGTCGTCCCAATCAGGTTGGTCTGAATGTTGGAATCCAAGTAAACCACTTGAACTGAGCTCTGAATTATAGGAGCTACACCTCCTAAGGAAGGAAGTCTCTCCAGTGCTTCCGCATCAGCGTAGGTTAGGGTTATGGCTGAGCCAATCCCTCCCCTTATGGCTCCCGTAGTTAAACGGCCCGGAAGGATTATGAGAAGATTAGTGCCGATGCTCTCAATCTGCCTTGTCACCGATGCCTGGGTACCTCCCCCTATAGAAAGCATGGTTATTACAGCCATCACTCCAATGACTATGCCCAAGACGGTAAGGCCAGAGCGAAGCCGATTAGCCATTATGCTCTGAAAGGCTAATTGAAGGTTTTCCATAAAGCTCATAGTCTTTCCTCCCCCACTATCTGCCCATCAAGAAGCCTTACGATTCGACCTGCGTAGGACGCAACTTTCTGGTCATGGGTCACCAGCACTACCGTGATGCCCATTTCCCTGTTGAGCCTCTTGAAGATCTCCATTATCTCTGCCCCGGATCTGGAGTCCAGGTTACCTGTGGGCTCATCAGCCAGGATAATTGAAGGGTTGTTCACCAAGGCCCTGGCTATGGCTACCCTCTGTTGCTCCCCTCCAGAAAGTTCTGCAGGCCTGTGGTTCAACCTATCCCCAAGCCCCACTATTTGTAGGGCTTCGATAGCTCTCCTCTTTCTCTCTCTACCATTGACCCCCGCATAGATGAGGGGAAGCTCCACGTTCTGAACTGCAGTAGCTCTGGGCAGAAGGTTGAACAACTGGAAAACAAAACCGATTTTGCGGTTGCGCACCTCAGCCAGCTGGTTCTCGTTGAGAGTTTCAACCGCAACTCCTTCAAGCCAGTATTTTCCGGAGGTTGGCTGGTCAAGGCAGCCTATTATGTTCATCAAGGTTGATTTGCCCGAGCCTGAGGGGCCCATTATGGCCACCATTTCCCCCTTCTCAATGGAGAGAGAAACACCTCTGAGGGCAAAAATTTCCACCTTGCCCATCCTGTAAATCTTTATGATGTCCCTGAGCTCTATAAACGCCATAGTTTCCCCCCTTTTACCTGCCTCGGAAAGCTCCCCCTCCGAACATGAAGGGTCCGGGAGGACGCATCACCGGCTGAGGCAAACTGACCAGCACAAGGTCCCCTTCCTTTATATCTCCTTCCACTACTTCAGCCATCGTTTCGTTAGCCATCCCTATTTTAACGGGAACTGGGGTAAAAGTTTCACCTCTTTTCACCATAACCACCTGCCTCCCCTGGCTGGAACGAACAGCTCTGATCGGAATCAGAAGGGCATTTTCAACGCGCCCCACTAAAATATTGAGGTTAGCTGTCATCCCAACTTTTACACGTTCATCGGGGTCTTCCATAAGGATTGTCACTGGATAATTGACCACGCCCTGGACGGTTTGGCCCACTTTGCCAACTTTTGCCACCTTCCCGCGGTAGGTTCGATCGGGAATAGCGTCGAAGGCGATCTCCACTTCCTGACCTTCCTGGATTTTGCCTACGTCCAATTCCACCAGCTGGGTTTCAATTTCAAGGGAAGAAATATCTGCCAAGGTAATAGCTGGAGTTCCGGGTCCTGCAGTGCCCCCCACTACGATGTTCACATCTGCCACTATTCCATTGAAAGGGGCTATAAGGGTAGCATTTTCCAGGTTGAACCGGGCCTGTTCCAGAGCTATCTCAGCCTGGCGAACTTGAGCTCTGGCTATGATGAGGTCTTCTTCGGAAGGATAATTTTCCAGTTCTTCAAGCTGAGCTCTGGCCTGAGCCAGCTGTGCAGCAGCATTGTAAAGGGCAACGTCGGTATACCTGGATACGGTGAGCTCGTAATTGAGCCTGGCGGCTTCGTAATCCAAAGTGGCCTGGTATAACTGCTGAGCCTGAGGCAGAGAGGCGGCTTCCGGCCTCCATCCTATTTTATCGTACTGGGCCTGAGCCTGTTCTAAAGCTATGCGGGCTTTTTCCACACTTATTTCCGCCAGACGGATCTGTTTTTCTCGGTTAGCTGCATCAATTTTGGCAGCTTCATAGGCAGCCTGAGCGCTACGAAGAGCCGCTTTAGCGGCTTCAATCTGAGCTCTGGATTTACCTTTTAGGAGCTTATCAAGCTGGGCCCGGGCTATTGCCAGGTTCACTTCAGCCTGAGCCACCTGCAACTCAAGGGTTCTGGTGTCAAGACGCGCCAGGGGCTGCCCTTCTTCTACAAAATCCCCTTCACTTACCAGTACTTCCGCTACCCTGCCTGAAGTCTGGAATGCAAGGCTTACCTGAGCCCTGGCTTTAACCGAGCCAACAGCCGAGACCGTTATGAGCAGATTCCCGCGCCTGACAGGAACCGCTTCCACAGCTGCCCGATCGGTGCTCCTGGGTCTGAAGGCAAACCAGTATATTAGCCCCCCAGCAAGCACAAGGAGAACAAAACCTACTATCATCCGTTTGAGGCGCATCTCCACCTCCTGATTTAATGGGCCCTTTATTTTCTATTATGCTGCAACTCTGTAAAGGAGTTGTGAAGAAGCTTTAAGGGGGCGAAGGATAAACGGTGTATGGGGCAAGGCCCCAGCCTTTTCAGAGCCTCCCAGTGCTGGGGAGTGCCATAACCTTTGTGTTCTGAAAACCCATAACCGGGGAAAAGTTCCTCCATAACCGCCATCCACTGGTCCCTCAATACTTTGGCTATTATAGAAGCAGCGGCAATGGAGAGGCAGAGAGCATCGCCTGAGGTTACAGCCTCCTGTGGGATGGAGATCTCGGGAAGGCGGAAGTAATCAATTAGAAGGAACTGAGGAGGCGGATTAAGTTGAGAAATAGCCAGGGCCATCGCCTCTCTTGTAGCCCTGGCTATTCCCACCCGGTTAATACGCTCCGGGGGAACAAACCCAGCTCCCCAGGATACCGCCAGAGAGGAAATGAGTTCGAAGAGCTCTTCTCTCTTCTCGGGCCTAAGCTTTTTGGAATCGCACACTTCGGCCAGAGCCGAACAGATTTCGGGATTGTCAAGGGGTAAGATCACTGCCCCCGCCACTACCGGTCCAGCCCAGGCTCCTCTGCCAGCTTCGTCAACACCAGCGATATAACAGTAGCCTTTTCCCAGGAGCTTTTTCTCCAGGGATGAAATTCGCATCGCTTTTTTAGTCTCTTTTTTCCTTCAAACGCGCGGCTTTACCGCTGAGGCCTCTTAAGTAATAAAGCTTACTTCTCCGAACCTTGGCCCGGCGCACTATTTCAATTTTCTCTATCCTTGGGGAATGGAGAGGGAAAATCCTCTCAATGCCTATATTGTGGGCCCCAATCCTCCGGACAGTAAAGGTAGCTCCTGTTCCGGTTCCCCTTACCCTTATGACCACTCCCTCGAAAACCTGGACCCTTTCGGTTTCATCCTCTACGAACTTATAGTGAACCCTGACAGTATCCCCCGGGCGTATATCCGGGACCGAAGGCTTCTGGCTTGTGCTCTCCACTGCCTTTATAGCCTGCTGCACGTTCATTTCCCTTCACCCCTTTCCAGATAGTGCCCAATATTTTATCACACCGCCTCTGAAAACACAAATTGAAAAAGCCATAGATTCCACGCGATCTTACGGAAGCCTTTCCCGATGGGGCAAGGTCACAAAGTTGAGCTGTTTTGACAAAACAGGTTATTTGTGGTATTAATGCATAAAGAAGCCTCCCCGCCAGTAAAAATTTAATGGAGGAGGAAACATGGGTAGAAAACTTTGGATAATCGCAGGGTTGCTAACGGTCCTTGCCATGCTGGTGGCAGCCTGCAAGCCTGCCCCAACCCCTACACCCACGCCGGTTGCCACCCCAACGCCGGCCCCACCCCCCACACCCACACCTGTGCCGGCTAAGCCCTATAAGGTAGGCATTTTCTCTGACCTCACCACCATAAACTACTGGAACTATCTGGGGCCAGCTGCTACTGTTTGGAACGCTTACGTCCTTGCCCCCCAACGAGTCTCCCTCTACGCCCTCGCTGACCGAACTTTCCAGATTGTCCCAGCAGTTGCCGATGGAATGCCTGAACCTCTCAAGCAGGAAGGGGAATTCTGGGTCTCCACCGTCAAGATGAAAAAAGGTATAATGTGGAGCGACGGCAAGCCTCTCACGGCCCACGATGTTGCCTTTACTGTGAACTCTGCCCTGGAACTCAAGCTTCCCGGCAACTGGGCTACCATTTATGATCCCAACTTCCTGGACCGCGTTGAAGTGGTAGATGATTACACCGTCAAGTTCGTCTACAAGAAGAAGCCTGGTCTTGCCGTCCATGAGTACGGAGCGCTTCAGGGTCCCATCCTCTCCAAAGCTTACTGGGAGCCTGTAGTGGAAGAGGCCAAGAAGGCCCTGGCTGCCCTTACCCCTCCACCTGAGGGTGCTCCAGAAGAGGAAGTGAAGGCCTATGAGGAGAAGCGTGCCGAAGCTCTGAACGTCCTCTTCGGCCATGAACCCAAGAATGAGCCAGTGGCTGGCGCCTTCACCTTCAGCAAGTGGGAGAAGGGAGCTTTCGCTGAGAACCTCGCTAACCCCAACTACTTCTTCAAGGGCGTGAAGGTCACCCAGTACAAGAACGGGGCCTACAAAGAAGTTAAAGAAGGGGTCTACGAGTTCGTGGGCTATGGCGAGCCTGTTGGCGATATAGACAAAGAATGGGAGGTTGGCCCCTTCGTTTCCTCCGTCATCTACACCCTCTACGGCACTCAGGATGCAGCTGTCCTGGCCCTCAGGAACGGTGAAGTCCACTTTGTCCTTAACCCGCTTGGCCTCCACCGGGGTCTGCGCGCTCAAATTGAAGAGGATCCCAACCTGGCCGTCATTGAGAACCCCACCAACGGCTTCCGCTACATGGGCTTCAACTGCCGCAGGCCTCCTATGAACGACAAGGCCTTCCGCCAGGCTGTGGCTGTCCTCATCGACAAGGAGTTCGTGAGCAAAACGGTGCTCCAGGGAGTAGCCTTCCCAATGTATACTCTGGTCCCGCCCGGGAACAGGGCCTGGTATACTGACGATGTGCCCAAGTTTGGCCTCAAGGAAGACGGCACCCCCATGACCCGTGAGGAGCGCATCAACAAGGCCATTGAGATCCTGGAGGCCGCTGGTTACAAGTGGGAAGGCAACAAGAAGCCCGCCTGGGATCCAGAAAACCGCGAGGTTATCCCCGGTGGTCGCCTGATCATGCCCGATGGCAAGCCAGTGCCTGAGATGGAGCTTCTGGCCCCCAGCGCCGGTTATGACCCGCTCCGCGCTACCTTCGCTATCTGGATCGAGAAGTGGCTTACCGAGTTCGGCATCCCCGTTAAGGCCAACCTCACTGGCTTCAATATCATCGTTACCAAAGTGTTTGATGAGCAGGACTTCGATATGTGGATGCTGGGCTGGAGCCTGGGCATCTTCCCCGACTTCTTGCGCGACTTCTTCCACAGCGAGCGGTCCGGCCTGGGTGACTTCAATGCCGGTGGCTACTCCAACCCTGAATTCGACAAACTGGCTGACGAGATCAAAGTATGTGACACTTACGAATCCTGCAAGAAGATTGCCGATCAGATCCAGAAGATCCTGGCTGAAGAGCTTCCTTATGTAGTCCTCTTTGACACCGGCATCATGGAGGCTTACCGGGCCGCCGAAGTGGAGTATCCTTACACCGATACCCTGGGAGGCCTCCAGTATGTGAGCGGTCTGCCATCTCTGGTCCATGTAAAGTAAACCTGGGGAGGCTTTCAGGGGGTAGGGGGAATCCCCTACCCCCCTTTTATATGGGGAAGAATCCGGGGAGGAGGATTTATGACTAAATACGTGTTGAGGAGATTGGGGCAGATTGTCATAACCTTGTTTATTTTTCTTACCCTCGTTTACTTTCTGCTGGAAGCCCAGCCGGGGGATTATGCCCACACCTTTTTATCTAATCCAAAGCTCACTAAAGAACAAAGGGAAGCCCTCAAAGCTCAGTTTGGCCTGGATAGGCCTGTCTGGGAGCGCTACTTGCGCTATATGGGTTCCCTGCTCAGAGGCAACCTGGGAATTTCCTTTGAATATTACCCCAGGCCAGTTATTTCCGTAATAGCTGAAAGGGCACCCCGCACTATCCTCCTATTCCTCACAGCCCAAATTTTATCGTTCCTCCTGGGCTTTTCACTGGGCAAAATCCTGGCCTGGAAGAGAGGCCAGGCCTTTGAATACGCCCTTACCGTAGGAGGAGTTACTCTTTACACTGTTTTTACCCCCTGGTTTGGCCTGATGATGATATGGATATTTGCTTACATCCTGGGCCTTTTCCCCGTGGGTAAATTTGTTACTCCCACCTTGTGGCGTGGCGCACCCGTGGATGCTAACTATGTCTTCATAAGGATGTTGCTTTCAGCTTTTATAGCTTCGGTCATCCTTTTTGTAATTTTACTAACCACCAGGCGTCTGGAGCTGAAACTGAGAAGGGGATTGAGGTGGGCAGGAGTTTTAGTGATTGTGGCAGGCCTTCTTGCCTACTGGCTCCCCTCAGGCATAGCCCGCTACGCTCTGGATATCCTCCACCACCTCATTCTGCCAGTTATGACCCTCACCCTCATAAACTTCGCTGGAATGATGCTTCTTACCCGCAACAGCATGTTGGAAACCATGCGGGAAGATTTCGTAATGGCTGCCAGGGCCAAAGGCCTGCCAGAGGGAGTTATAAGAGATAAACACGTAGCCCGCAACGCCATGCTCCCAGTTGTGACATCCTTTATCTTCTCCATCGCCTTTGTGCTGGATGGCGGAGTAATAACTGAAACGGTTTTCTCCTGGCCCGGGATGGGCCTTACCCTCATGGAAGCAGCTCTGTCTCATGATATACCCATGGTTATGGGAGCTCTCGTCTTTACCGGAACCCTCGCCCTCATAGGCCACCTTGTGGCCGACATAACTTACGCTTACCTTGACCCAAGGATCCGTTACAGCTAAGGGGGGAAAATAATGAAAGAGGTAACCAGAACCGTTACTAGGCCTAAGGTTGAGATCATCTTAGAAGAGGAGGAGCGGAGAAAGCTACGGGAAATGCCCCTATGGAGGGTGCGCCTCTATCTAACCTGGCGGGAAATTCGCAATAACTGGAGGCTTTTCTCCGAAAACAAGATAGGCCTTATAGGGCTGGGAATCATCATCTTCTTCGCCCTTATGGCCATAGCTCATCCAATCTTGATGAAATGGGTGTGGGACCCCACCATCTATGACCCGATAGTTGGATATGCCTTTGATGAACCGGTGCAACCGGCTCCCCCCTCCCTGCGCCACCCCCTGGGTACCGACCCCCTGGGTAGGGATGTCCTGAGCCAGCTTATGTATAGCACCCGCTCCGAATTCGCCCTGGGAATCCTGGCAGCTATTATAACCGTAACTATCGGAACTACCGTGGGAGCAGTGGCTGCTTACTTCGGCGGGATAATTGATACCATCCTTATGCGCCTGGCTGACCTCATCATAATGCTACCATTCGTTACTATCCTTATAGTTCTCAGCGCTATGTTCAAGATGAACCTCATAATTTTGGCCATAGTGATAGGCATCCTTTCAGGTTTTGGAGGCACAGGCATAGTTATAAAGTCGCAGGCTCTCTCCATCAAAGTGCGAGCGTACATAGAGGCAGCCAGAGTTGCAGGAGGCTCTCACTGGCATATTATTTTCCGTCACATCATCCCCAACCTCATGCCCCTTTCTTTCCTTTACATGATGTTTTCTGTAACCAGCGCTATCTTCTCCGAAGCAGTGCTTTCCTTCTTCGGCCTCCTTAACATCCGAATGTCATGGGGCCTGATGATCCACACTGCCCAGACAGCCGGCTATCTCCTTAACCCTAAAACCTGGTGGCTCATTGTTCCCGCAGGTATGTCCATCACCTTGCTCTGCTCTGCCTTCTACCTGGTGGGTAGAGCCCTGGACGAAGTAGTTAACCCTCGCCTTCGCAAGAGATAGGGGGGAGTGTGTTGAGCTCAGAAACTCAGTTTTATCGGCGCTTTGAAAAGTGGCTGGAGACTTTCCTGGAAGAATATCCTGTCGTTGCTACTTTCCTGGGCGATCACCGCTTTGACCATCGCCTTGGCACCTATTCTCCTGAGGCCGTTGAGGCTCGAGTCCGGGGCCTCAGGGAAGCCCTTGAAGAGTTCACCCGGATGGATTCCCCAGCCTTTTCCCTTGATGGCCGCATTGATCACACCCTGACAGTGCAAATAATCAAACTGATATTGCGAGAATACGAGCATGAAAAGCTTCAGAGTCACCTTCGCAATCCCGGTTTCTATCTGGAAGAGGCGATGGAAGGGCTTTTCGGCCTTTTGGTAAAGGATTTTGCCCCTCTGCCGGAGCGCCTGCGTTCGGCCCTGGGTCGCCTGAAGGAGATGCCCAGGCTCTTGAAAGAGGGAATGAGCAACATTGTGCCTGAGCGCGTCCCACCCGTTTGGGCAGAAGTTGCCTTGGAACAAGCACGCATGGCCCCCCTTTTCTTCTCAAGCCTGTTTTTGCCAACAGTTCAGGAGGCAGCGCCCGAACTTTTACCGGAAGTGGAAAGAGCAGCGGAAGAGGCTTCTAAAGGGCTGGATGAATACGCATCCTTTATTCAAAACGATGTTCTGCCCCAGGCCCGGGGGGATTTTGCCGCAGGGGTAGAGCTCTTCAATGAGTTGCTTCGGGAAAAACACCTGGTGGATTACGATGCCGAGGCCTTGCTCAGGATCGGGTGGGAGCAGTTTGAGCGAACTCGCTCCCAGATGGAAGAACTCGCCCGGCAAATTGATCCCCGTAAAACAGCCCGCGAACTCCTGGAGGAAGCCAAAGAGGACCACCCCGCAGAAGAAGAGCTCTTAAAGGCCTATGAAGAAGCGATGAGAGCAGCGCGGGATTTCGTGATAGAAAAAGAAATAGCCACAATCCCGGAAGGCGAAAGCCTCCGAATTGTGGAAACCCCTCATTACCTGCGCCCCCTGATACCCTATGCTGCTTACATGAGCCCCGGCATTTTTGAGGAAAAACAGGAAGGGCTCTTTTTCGTAACACCAGTGGACCCAGATGCTTCTCCTGAAGAGAAAAAGCAAAAGCTCCGCGGACACACCTACGTGAAACTGCCCATCACAGCCCTTCACGAAGCATATCCCGGCCATCACCTCCAGCTGGTTTGGGCTAATAGACATGAATCCCTCCCCAGGCGCCTTGGGTCATTTATTGCCACTTTATTCATTGAAGGGTGGGCTTTCTATTGCGAGGAGATGATGGAAGAGATGGGCTTCATTGATAAACCTATCCAGAAGTTAGGCCGCCTTGCGGATCAGTTGTGGCGCGCAGCGCGTATCATCCTGGATGTTTCCCTGCACTCTGGGAAAATGACTGTTGAAGAAGCTGTTAATTTCTTGGTGGAAAGATGCCAGCTGGAGCCCGCCAACGCCCTCGCGGAGGTGCGTCGCTACACCCAGACGCCCACACAGCCCCAATCTTACCTTATGGGCAAACTCTTAATCCTTGAGCTTATATCAGATTACCGCCAGGTGAAACCAGGAGCTTCGCTGAAGGAACTCCACGATTCAATTCTGGGATGTGGGAGCTTGCCACCAGCTCTGATGCGACAGAGACTCTTGGGTTAGGGAGGGGAAACAGTGACCAGAAGTATTCTGAAGATAGAAAATTTTACGATGCACTATGCCACCAAAGCAGGTGAGGTCTCCGCAGTGGATAACGTTGACCTTGAGGTATTCAAGGGTGAATCCCTGGGCTTGGTGGGTGAATCGGGCTGCGGCAAGACATCTCTGGCCATAAGCATAATGAAACTATTGCCAGAAAACGCTATCATAAAGGGCGGTCACATCTATTTCGATGGCACGGACCTTATCCCCCTTAAGGAAGAGGAAATGAGGCGCTTCCGCTGGCGCCGCATATCCATGATATTCCAGGCCGCTATGAACTCCCTCAACCCTGTTTACAAGGTAAGCCACCAGATCATAGAGGCGATGGAAACCCATTTTGGGAGCATTAACTACTCGGAGGCACGAGAAAAAGTGGCCAATCTTTTCCGCCTGGTTGGGCTGGATCCCAAGTTTATGGACCAATATCCCCATGAGTATAGCGGAGGAATGAGACAAAGAGCAGTTATTGCCATGGCCTTGGCCTGCGACCCGGATCTTATCATCGCTGATGAGCCTACTACAGCCCTTGATGTTATCGTCCAGGATAATATCCTTCGGGAATTGAAAAACCTTCAGGAAAAACTCGGCACCACCATGATTTACATCTCTCACGATATAGCTGTCATCGCCGAGGTAAGCCATCGCATCGGTATAATGTATGGAGGTAAACTTGTGGAACTGGCCAGCGCGGCGGAGATCTTCCACCACCCAATTCACCCCTACACTGCCGGGCTGATGTCAGCTTTCCCCAGCATTGTGGGGCCCAAGAGGGAGCTGGTAACCATCCCTGGAGAGCCTCCAGACCTCCTGAACCCTCCCCCCGGCTGTCGTTTCCACCCCCGCTGCAAATTCGCCACAGATATTTGCCGGGAAAAGGAGCCGGAATTAAAGGACTATGGCGCTGGCCATCTGGCGGCGTGCTGGAATCCTCTGGAGGGATGAAAGATGAGTGAACCCCTTGTGCGGGTGGAAAACCTTCGTAAGCACTTCCCCCTCACCCGGGGCCTCTTCAGAAAAACAAACCTTTTTGTCCATGCCGTTGATGATGTAAGTTTCGTCATAAACTCCGGTGAAAGCCTTGGCCTCGTAGGTGAATCAGGCTCCGGAAAGACCACCACCGGGAAACTCTTAGTGCGCCTGCTGGAACCAACCTCCGGACACATCTTCATGAAGATGGATGGCGAAGAAGTGGATATTTCGACCCTAAAAGGTAAAAGCCTTAAACTTTTCCGCCGCAAAGTTCAGATGATTTTCCAGGACCCCTACGAGTCCCTCAACCCCCGCTTTACCGTCTTTGACACAGTAGCAGAGCCCCTCGTAGTTCAAGGCATAGGGGACGTTCTGGAAAGAGAGGAAAGAGTAGCTCAAATGTTAGCTCTGGTGGGCCTTACCCCCCCTTCCTCCTTCCTCTTCCGCTTCCCCCACGAGCTTTCGGGCGGTCAGAGGCAGAGGGTAGCCATTGCCAGGGCCCTCATCATTGAGCCTTCCTTCGTGGTAGCGGATGAGCCCACTTCCATGCTGGATGTATCCATCCGCACCGGCATAATGTATCTTATGCTGGATTTGGCTGAACGCCTCGGAGTTACGTATCTTTATATAACCCACGACTTGGCCGTCGCCAGATATATGGCCAGACGCCTGGCTGTAATGTATCTCGGCAAAATTGTGGAGATGGGAGAAACAGAGGAAGTGCTTCAGAGGCCACTGCACCCTTATACCCGGGCCCTTATCTCCGCTGTCCCCGTTCCCGACCCCCTCTACAAGCGCTCGGTGCCGCAAATAAAGGGGAGCATAACGGAACCCATAAACCCACCGCCTACCTGCCGCTTTCTGGAAAGGTGTCTGCAGGCAGCAAAAATCTGCAGGGATAGCCCCCATCCGCCCCTTGAGGACAAAGGCGGAGGCCACTATGTAGCCTGTTACCTTGCCTGAGCTGACCTCGGGCACGGAGAGTTCGTTCTATCAAGCCGTGGGGTTTTAGCCCGCGGCTTTTTTATCTGAACACTACCGGTAAGAAAATCCGGAAAAGGCTCCCGGTGTAGTTCACGGTCACAGTAACAGTTTCCCTTATGACCTGACCGCCAGGGGCAGTTCCTGTTATAAAGATTCGCTCTGTGTAAAGGCCGTAGGTGGGCGGAAGGGTGGCTGTAATGAGCAGAGACCCTCTGACACCCTGAAAGATAGGGCTTCCACTGGTATAGAAGCTCAGCCACGAGACCGAAGTTGCTCCTGCAGTCCAGCTTGTGGGCACGCACCCGGGGTTTTCCACTGAAACGGTCGCCATGGAAGGCCCGACAAAGCCGGAAGAATCGGCCAGGAAAAAGACCCTCGTCGGTGCACGGATCACCCGGGCCCTGAGGGCTTCAGCCGCATTGATTGCTCCGTAGCCATAATAATGATCGCGCCCCGGAACCCCCAGATCCACAGCGGTGGAAGTAATGCAGTAGCGAACCTGCGCCGCGGTAAGGCCCGGATTCACAGACCAGATAAGCGCCGCCAGGCCCGCCACATGAGGGGCGGCCATTGAGGTCCCTGCATCATATCCATACCAATCATCCGGAAGGGTGCTGAGTATTTCATAAAAACTGTCCCCGCCCGGCGCCGCTACCTCTATCTCCGGCCCGTAGTTTGAATACCACGCTGTTCCAGAATAATAATTGATGGCCGAAACAGCCATAACCTGGGGGTAAGCTGCAGGGTAGAGAACTTGATTGCTTGCAAAATTGCCGGCAGCAGCCACCAGAAGACAGCCTTTCCGGGACGCATAGTCCACCGCACTGGCCATAACTGCGGAAGAGGGTCCTCCCAGGCTCAAATTTATGACTCTTGCTCCCCTATCGGCAGCGCTAACGATGGCGTTTGCTACATTATAATCGTAGCCCTCACCTTTGTTGTTCAGAACTTTATAGGGCAATATTTTTACGTTCCACGCCATCCCGGCGATGCCTATATAGTTGTTCCCGCGCGCGCTGGCTATCCCTGCTACATGGGTTCCATGCCCATTATCATCGCCGGGATAAGGGTCATTTTTGACAAAATTCCATCCCTGGACAATCCTTCCGGAAAATTCAGGATGGTCAAGGTCAATCCCGGTGTCTACTATGGACACCGTTACAACGGAGGTCCCCGTTGTAACATCCCAGGCCTGAGGGGCTCCGATAAGGCTCATGTTCCACTGGTAGGACCAGAAGGGGTCATTGGGCGTAAGGAGAGCTCTCACCAGCTGGGCAGGCTCAGCATATTCCACAAGGGAGCTTGCTCTGAGACGGTTGATCCACTCTTTCTCTTTCCCGCGAGGGACCAAGAGCACTTTGACCCTGAGAGGTGGTATCTCGCTGATTACCCTGACCTCGCGGCCCAGGAGGGATTGAAGGGAACGCTCGGAGACGCCCGGGCGGAGCCCCACAACCACTTTCCCGGAGGTGGAGGGGATCTCAGCTTCTACCAGCTTGAAAAGCAACCAGATTAAAGTGAGGCTGGAAAAGATGGGAATAGCGAATTTCCTTGCTAACACTTTCGTCTTTCCTTCTGGAAGAGTGCGTTGAGAAAATAGAGACAGCCCCTGGGTTTTGGAGGTTGAGGCACCTCTGTTTCAAGGGCACCAAGGGCATCCCCACGTCCTGCGCCCTGGGTATTAGGGTCCTGATTGAGGTTCAGAGCAGAGTTCATCATCTTAGCCTTTACCTGGGCTGGGGTCAGATCGGGGTAAGCCTGGAGGAGAAGAGCAGCCACTCCTGAAGCATGAGGCGTGGCCATGCTGGTCCCGCTGGCAGAAGTGTAAAAATCGTCCACAGGATTGCCCATAGAAGTCCCTGCGGCGCGGCAGGACACAATTCCAACACCGGGGAAAAGGATATCCGGTTTGGTCCGGCCATCAGCGGTAGGGCCACGGGAGGAGAAATCAGCCACCTGGTCGTTATCATCGGAAGCCCCTACGGTTATTACTTCCTCAGCGCATCCAGGGCTTCCGATGGTTCCCGGATCTGGGCCATCGTTCCCGGCAGCGGCACACACCACAACTCCCGCTCTTACAGCGGCATCACACATGGCCGAGAGAGCATCAGTTCCGTCACAAGGCCCCGGAGAACCCAGGGAAAGGTTTATGACTTTTGCCCCCTGCTCCACTGCCCACTCTATCCCGGCCATTGCATCGCTCATCATCCCAGAGCCATTGGCTTTCAGGACTTTGGCGCTCAATATGAGAGCTTCCGGGGCTACTCCCCGGTACTTTCCCCCAGAGGCTTCCCCGCTCCCGGCTATTATTCCGGCCACGTGAGTGCCATGGCCGTGGTCATCTTGCCCATCCCCGCCGACAAAGCTGGTGAAAGCCAGGATCCGTCCAGCGAAATCGGGATGCCGGTAATCAATGCCTGTGTCCACAACAGCCACCTTAACCCCTCGTCCGGTAAACCCTTTTTCCCAGACCTGAGGTGCTCTTATCAGGGGCACGGAAACATCCAAAAGGGCATAGACGGGCTTATCGAGCCATATAGCTTCCACCCTTGGATCCTCTTCCAGGGCTTTGAGCTCTTCCACTTTTACCCTTAAAGCTGAAGCGGGGACGAGGCGAAAGTGGCGGAAAATAGTTTCCCGCCACGGCCCGAGGATTTCCTCGGCTAAACGGGCCAGAGCCTCCAGACTCAGGGCGAGGCCCTCTACAAGACCAGCTCTCACAAGGAAAGCGGAACTATATTTCACAATCACCGGGACAAATTCTTCAGGGGGTAAGGTAGAAATTTCAGGAGGACGTTTGTAAGGGCTCATTCCCCCTCCTTGACTTTCTTTCTCCAGTAATCCATTATGTCTTCCAGGGTCTTCTCCAGAGGAATGGAGGGTTCCCAGCCGGTATCACGCTTAAGCTTGGAGTAATCGCAAAGGGTTACTGGGACATCGCTGGGACGCATTAAGGCTGGGTCCTGCTCCACTTTAACTTCTATCGGGCACATTTTCAGGAGCATATCCAGCACCTCTTTTATGGAGTAAGCTTTCCCGGAGCCAACGTTGTAAACTTCCCCAGGCTTCCCCTTTGTGAGGGCTAAATAATAAGCCCGAACTACATCCCGCACATCGGTGAAATCACGCCTGGGCGATAGATTCCCCACTTTTATGACCGGTGGACGCAAGCCGGCTTCAGCTTCTGCCAACTGTTTGGCAAAGGCCGGGATTACAAAATCGGGCCTCTGGCGGGGCCCAGTGTGGTTGAAAGGCCGAACCCTAACCACATAAAGGCCATGGGAAAGGTGAAACTGGAGGCCGAGGAAATCCTGGGCCACTTTGCTGACCCCGTATGGATTGTTGGGGCGAAGGGGAGTATCCTCACGGACGGGAAGGTCTTCTTCCGGGATTATCCCGTATTCTTCATTGGATCCGACCACCAGGATGCAGGAATCCAGCTTGATGTTTACCACTGCCTGGAGGACGTTGAGCTGCCCCCGGACGTTGTTTTCAAAAACACCCCAGGGATCTCGCCAGGAATCGGGAACAAAAGCCATGGCTGCCAGATGGAAAATGTAGTGAGGACGTATCCGAGCCAGGATCTCTTCTATGCTCTGGTAATTTCCCAAATCGCCTCGCTCCAGGCGGACCCTATTCTTGAGGTGTTCCGCATTTCCTGGCGAACGGTGTATGAGGCCTGAGATTTCCCAGTCAGTATTTTCCAATAGGAATTCCGCCAGATGGCTTCCAGCGAAACCCCCTATGCCTGTTATAAAAGCGCGCACCAGGTCCTCCGCTCAGGGGTATATTCTTCCCAGGGTTCTCGGGAAGGGGATAGTTTCCCGGATGTGTTGCAATCCACATATCCAGGCCACTGTGCGTTCCACGCCCAGCCCAAAACCGGAGTGGGGAACCGAACCGAATAACCTCAAGTCAATGTACCACTGGTAAGCTTCCCTCGGTAGGTTGTGCTCCCTTATACGCTGTTCCAGCAATTGGGGATCTGAAATCCTCTGGCCTCCCCCTATTATTTCTCCATAGCCTTCAGGAGCTAAAAGGTCTACCGAGCGGCAAACTTCGGGGCGATCCGGTTCCGGTTCCATGTAGAAAGCTTTGGCTCTGGTGGGGTAATGGTGGACAAAAACAGGTTTGTCAAATTTCATGGAAATTATGGTCTCATGGGGAGCTCCGAAATCCTCACCCCATTCCAGGGGCTCCCCGGCTTCTTCCAGGATTTTCAGAGCTTCATCGTAAGAAATGCGGGGGAAAGGCGGCTCCACTCTTTCCAGAAGGGAAGTATCCCTTTCCAGAACTTTAAGCTCGCTTGCCCTTTCCTTTAAAACCGTCTGGACCACGTAGGTTACCAGCTCTTCTTCAACCCGCATGCAATCTTCCAGGTCAGCGAAAGCCATTTCAGGCTCCACCATCCAGAACTCCATGAGGTGGCGGCGGGTCCGGGACTTCTCAGCCCTAAAGGTGGGACCGAAACAATACACTTTCCCAAAAGCCATTATGGTAGCTTCGTTGTAAAGCTGCCCGCTCTGGCTCAGATAAGCCGGCTGCCCGAAGTAATCGGTGGCAAAAAGGGTGGTAGTGCCCTCGCAGGCGGCTGGAGTTAAGATAGGGGCGTCAATGTTTATAAAGCCGTGGGAATCAAGCCAATCCCTTATAGCCTTTATCACTGTAGCTCTTATGCGCATAATAGCCCATTGGCGGGTGGAACGAAGCCACAGGTGTCGGTGGTCCATGAGGAATTCTATTCCGTGCTCCTTCGGGGTTATCGGATAATCCTGGACGAACTGGAGCACTTTTAAGTCCTTCACTTCCACTTCATACCCACCCGGTATACCCGGGGCTTTGGGTTCGGCTTTGAGAGTGCCTTCAATGACAAGGGATGACTCCTGGCCTATCCGATGCGCGGCCTCAAAGACTTCTGGAGAGACATTTTTAACGAAGACAACAGCCTGAATTATCCCTGTCCCGTCCCTTACCTGAAGAAACTGAAGTTTGCCTTTATCTACCTTGCCGTAGAGCCAGCCCTTTATCCTGACCTCTTCCCCCACAAATCTCGGAGCCTCTTCAATCCTTATATCTCTCGCCACTTCTTCGCCCTCCACTCCTAATTTTGCATCCATTATATCATTATCCAAGAAGCCTGACAAAAAAGGAAGTTTTCACCTCCCTTTCCTCAAGCATTTTCCCAGAGGCCAAATCCGCTGCCCCTGCTGCCCGGTGGCGACTTGCACGCACAGGAACTGGTGAAAATTGCCATATCGCGGCTCCCTGGCTATAATAGGCTATCAATTGCCGGAAAGGAAAGGAGGAAATGGAAAAGTTCATCCTGAAAGTCTTAGTATCTCTCAGCGGAGGCATCTTCGGCACCTTCTCCCTGTTCATCCTGGTCTCGGTAATTCTGGAATCCTGGATGACAAGCGCGCCTGCCTTCCCCAGAAACTGGCAAATCCCACAGTTTGGCTTCCCCTTTGAAGAAGTAGTTTTTACCTCCCAGGATGGAATTGCTCTCAGGGGATGGCTTTTCCCGCCCCTAAACCCCGATGGACCCGTTGTAATCTACGCCCACGGTTCCGGGAAAGACCTGAGGGAAGGACTGCCTTTCGTTCCTCTGCTCAGAGAAGCCGGCTTTGGAATACTGCTTTTCAGCTACAGGAACCACGGTTTCAGCCATCGTTTTTTAAAAGGACATACCTATGGTTTGAAAGAGAGCGAAGATTTAGAGGCAGCAGTGCACTTCCTGAAAGAGCGAGGTTATAAATCCATAGCGGTAATAGGTTATTCCCTGGGAGCAGCAAGCGCCGTAATGACCGCTGCTCGCTCTCAAGATATAAAAGCGGTGGTGGCCGTAGCTCCCTTCGCCTCGGTCACTGACCTGTGGTTTTCCAATAGTCCTCCTTTCATCCCCAGGCCGTTCCTCTACATCACCATGTGGTTGACGGAAAAACGCAAAGGCATAAAGTTTTCGGCTATATCTCCAGTGGAAGCTATAAGGAAAATAACTCCCCGGCCTATCCTTCTGATCCAGGGCGCTAAAGATTCTTACATCTCACCCGAACAAACCTGGAAATTGTTTGAAGCCGCAGGGGAAGGAGCCACCCTGCTTCTAATTGAAGAGGCTGACCACAAGTCCGTTCTCCTGCCAGGGATTGTGAAATATTGGCGTTTTGTACTCAATTTCCTCAAAAAAGCCTTAGCTACGAGTACGACGCCAGGGGTCCATCAGATCCCGCAAACCATCTCCCAGGAAATTGAACCCGAGTACGGTCAAAAATAGGGCAAGTCCGGGGAAAATTGCTATCCAGGGAGCCCTTTCCATAAAGAGGCGTGCTTCTTCCAACATCCTTCCCCAACTGGGGTGGGGCGGTTGGGTTCCAAGCCCAAGGTAACTGAGAGAAGCCTCAGCTAAGACCGCAGTAGACGCACCAACAGAAGCCTGGACCAGAAGAGGTCCGAGGCCATTGGGCAAAATGTGGCGCCAGAGAATTCTGAACCTGGAGGAACCCAGGGCCTCGGCTGCCAGCACAAAATCCCGCTCTTTCAAAGAGAGAACGACGCTGCGAGCCAGGCGTGCAAACACCGGCACATTCACAAGACCTATCGCCACCATCGCATTCAGAGGACCAGGCCCTATAATCGCTACGATGGCTATGGCCAGCAATATGGAAGGGAAAGCCTGCATAGCATCCATTATGCGCATAACAATCTCATCCAGCACACCACCCGCAAGGCCTGCCAGGAAACCCACAGGAGTTCCTATCAGGGAAGCGATCCCAACTGATATTAAACTTGCCCCCAGAGCCACTATTCCACCCCTCAATACTCTGCTGAATAAATCCCTGCCGTACTGGTCAGTCCCGAAGGGGTGACGCCAGGAAGGAGGGGAAAGGCGCTCGGTTATATCCATAGAAAGAGGATCAGAAAGGGGCAAGAACAGGCTTCCCACCGCACCGGCAACTATAATCCCCAGAAGGGTTGCTCCCAGCACAAAGGATCTCATTCAAGCCTTATCCTCGGGTCAAGATAGGCATAAAGCAGGTCCACGATAAAGTTGCTAACCACTACCACGGTGGTTATGAACATCACAAGTCCCTGGATCAGGGGGATATCTCTGGTATAGACAGCGCTCAGGAGGAGACGGCCAAGGCCAGGCAGAGCAAAAACCTGCTCTATAACTATGCTTCCCCCCATCAAAAAGCTCCACTGAATTCCCGCCAGAGTAATAACCGGAATGAGAGCATTTTTGAGGGCATGGCGGAAAATTACCTGATAGCTCGTTAAGCCTTTAGCTTTGGCTACGGTAATATATGCCTGGTTCAGGACTTCCAGCATGGATGAACGAAGCATTCTGGTGAGAAAAGCCGCGGCCACTAACCCAAGGGAAACCGATGGAAGGAGAAGGTGCCTGAAAGCCTCCAGAGGATTTTCCCACCAACTCACAAATCCCCCCGTGGGGAAAAGGCGAAAGTAGAGAGAGAAAACGAGGATCAAAAGGATGCCCACCCAGAAGGAGGGAATGGCTATGCCCAGCTGAGTGACAAATAAGAGGAAATAATCCAGAGGTGAATTCCATTTCAAGGCCGAAAAAATGCCAGCCGGGAAAGAAATGACCAGGGCTATGAACATAGCCGCAAAGGCCAGGGATAGAGTAACGGGAAGCCTTTCGGCGATGAGGGCAGAGACTGGCCTTTCCAGCCGGATTGACATCCCCATATTGCCCCGGAGCATATCCGCAAGCCACGCTATATACCTGAGAGGCCATGGTTTATCCAGGCCCAGACGTGCTCTCAATGATTCAAGAGCTTCAGGGGGGGCCTCAATCCCCAGGATCAACTGAGCCGGATCGCCCGGGATAACCTGGAGGAGGAAGAAAGTTAAAAAGGAAACAAGCCAGAGAACTATAATCAGGGAAATCAAACGCCTCAGCACATATCTCAAATTTTACCCCACCCTCTTCTCCGGATAGAATAAACTTCAGGCGAAAAAGGTCCATCGCGCTCCTGGCTGAAGCCAGGAAAATAAGGCCTCCCATAAACTTGCTATGGGGATTAACCGCTGGAGTTTACCCCCGACCCCACCCTTTATAGGGCAGGGCCGGGGTAAGTTCGATTGGCGAGCGCTACCCGGAAGTCTTGTAGACGGTGCGCAGGTCAAAGATGTCTACCGGGTAAATCTTCCACCCCTCCACCTCTTTCCTCATCCCGACCGTCCAGAGGGGGGCCATGAGGTATAAGGCTACCGCATCTTCAGCCAGGAGGCGCTGAGCTTCGGCGTAAAGCTCTTTTCGTTTCTGGAAGTCGGTAATGACAGCCGCCTGGCGCATGATCTCATCGTAGCGGGGGTTATTGTAGTTCATGTAATTTTCCTTGGAATCGCTCACGTAGCGGTTGAGGAAGGGGTCGGGGTCAAGTCTACCAGTATGGCCTATACAGGTAGCCTGATAATCGCGCCCTTTGTAGACTTTCTCCAGCCACGTGCCCCACTCGTAAGTTTCCAGTTTAACCTTAATCCCTATTTTCTTAAGGTAATCGGCGATGACTTCGCAGTTGCGGATGTGGAAGTCATAAGGCTGAGGCATTATGAGGGTGACTTCAAAACCTTCGCCGTAACCAGCTTGAGCCAGAAGCTCACGAGCTTTATCTGGATTGTATGGATATTTATCGGTCAGGTCTACGTAGAACGGGCTTACAGGAGGCATGTGGCTTCCTATGGGAGCCCCCTGGCCCCACTGGGCAGCCTCAATTACCCCTCTTTTATCCACCGCGTAAGAAATAGCCTGGCGAACTTCCTTTTTATCAAAGGGTGGGCGAGCATTGTTAAGAGCCATTATGTAAATCCCGTTGGAAGGAGCCTGGACCAGCTTTATTTCAGGGTTCTTCTTGAGCTCCTCCACTTCCTGAGGAGGAACCTGATCCACCACGTCTACTTCGCCAGCTTTGAGGGCAGCCAGCTTGGCGGCTGGGTCAGGCATTATCTTGAAGATCACCGTATCCAGGTATGGCTGTCCCTTGATGAAATAATCAGGGAAGCGTTCCAGCTTTATGTGACTATCGGGCACCCACTCCACAAAACGGAAAGGCCCAGTGCCGACAGGGCGATTCCGCAGGTCCTTCTCCTCCACCGGGACAATGGATGCCCAACCGTAGGCCAGGTTGGAGAGAAAAGCAGCCTGAGGCTCCTTCAAATGGAAGACGACGGTGTAATTATCTGGAGTTTCAATGTTCTGGATAACGGCGTAATCCCTGGCTCTCGGAGCCTTGGTCTCAGGATTGAGGATGCGCTCGAAGGAAGCCTTTACATCGGCCGAAGTCATTTCCCGCCCGTTGTGGAATTTGACACCTTTGCGGAGGTAGAAGGTCCAGCGGAGGCCATCGGGGGATGCTTCCCATTTTTCTGCAAGGCCAGGCACAATGTTCCCCAGGGTATCGCTTTCTACCAGAGTATCGTAGAGGTTTTTAACCACTTCAAAGGTGACAGCAGCCACAGTTTTGTGAGGGTCAAGGCCATCAGGATTGGCGGAGATAGCCACCACTAAAGTTCCACCCCTTACGGGCTTGGCCTGAGGAGTTTCAGCAGGACGGGCACAGGAAACGGCCAGAATCAAGAATAGGGTTGCTATAAGCATACCCTTTCTCATGTTACACCTCCGTTTGTGAAATTACCACCGGGAGGCTACGCAGGAGGAGATTTTCTCCGTCCCGGTTAATCACTAATCCGGGCGGTTAAAGAATCCTAAAAAACTTTTCCCCCTGCTCACCGCCACATGGTCGGTGGCGGCCAATATTATACAGAGAATGGGCTTCCATGTCAAAACAAGCCTTCCGCGACCCCGCTCAGAAATGGAACTTACAAGGGAGTGCATTTGCTTTCTTTCCCCCTTTGTGGTAATGTTTAAACCCACAAGGCCTTTCAAAGGAGGAGCCAAAATGGGTAGGAAAAAAGTGAGAGTGGCCATCATTGGGGTTGGAAACTGTGCCTCCGCCCTCGTGCAGGGAGTGTATTACTACCGCAATGTCCCGGATGATGCCCTGGTCCCGGGCCTCATGCATGTTAACATGGGGGGCTATCACGTCGGAGATATAGAGTTCAGCGCAGCTTTTGATATTGATGTAAACAAGGTAGGCAAAGACCTATCGGAGGCCATCTTCACCTACCCCAACAATACGGCCAAATTTGCCGATGTCCCTTATCTGGGAGTGCCTGTGCATCGGGGAATGACCCATGACGGCCTTGGCCGTTACCTCAAACAAGTGATAACTAAAGCTCCTGGTTCCACAGCCGATATAGTCAAAATTCTAAAGGATACGGGAACTGATGTGGTGGTTAATTTCCTCCCGGTGGGGAGCGAGATGGCCACCAAGTGGTATGTGGAACAAATCTTGGACGCAGGATGCGCTTTCGTGAACGGCATCCCGGTTTTCATTGCGCGGGAAGAATACTGGCGCAAGCGTTTTGAAGAGAGAGGCCTTCCCCTCATCGGCGATGACGTCAAATCCCAGGTCGGAGCTACCATCGTGCACAGAGTCCTCACCAAACTGTTCCGGGACCGAGGAGTCAAAATTGAACGCACCTATCAGCTAAACTTTGGTGGCAACACAGACTTTCTTAACATGCTGGAAAGAGAACGGCTTGAGTCCAAAAAAATCTCCAAAACCAGCGCCGTAACCAGCCTGCTGGATTACGAAATTCCACCAGAGAATATCCACATTTCTCCAAGCGATTACATCCCCTGGCTGGCTGACCGTAAGTGGTGCTATATAAGAATTGAAGGGAGGACTTTCGGAGATTTGCCCTTGAATTTGGAGCTTAAGCTTGAGGTCTGGGATTCTCCCAACTCTGCCGGGGTAATAATTGATGCAGTAAGATGCGCTAAGATTGCCCTGGATAGAGGATTGAAGGGTGCCCTCATAGGCCCATCAGCTTACTTTATGAAATCCCCTCCCGTCCAGTACCCGGATGAAGTGGCCAAACAGATGGTGGAAGATTTCATCCAGGGCAAGGGTATTTAGGCATTTCCTGAAACTCCAAGGCCGGAGGTTTCAAAGCGACCTCCGGCTTTTCGCTTTTCTAAAAAGGAAAGCAAACCCTGGGGTCCGCAGGGTTCTGCACAGAAGTTCGGAAATTTTTGAGCGCGCCCCTTGAAGGCGGCGAGGCAATCTCCCGGGTGGTCTTTCCCGGCCGCAGGGTTCGGAATTAACCGCTTTCTCCGCCACCAAAAAATGGGAGAGCCCGAAAGCGTTCAGAGGGCCTCTCTCCAGCGCGTAAGTTATGCGCTTCAGCCATTTAGCCAGGGAAGGCCGCCGCAAAGCAATTCTGTCATAGCCAGGATAAATGCGGGTATGGATTACAAAACGCACAGGATGTCCTTCAAAGAGCTTTTTCAACCCCCCAGAAGTATATGCTCTTACGTGAGGACAAAGCCGCTGGCGCAGAAAATTGGGCATATAGTTTACCAGGGGTATATTGCCGAAGAAATACCTTTTGCCCAGAAAAATACCGTGAGTTTCAAAAGGGTAAAGCCTGTTGGGGGCGAACACCACCACCTTGCCACCGGGACGCAGGACCCTTATCGCCTCTTCAACAGCTTTTGCATCATCTTCCACGTGTTCCAGCACTTCGTGCAAAAGAACGACGTCAAAGGCTTCAGACCGGAAAGGCAGGCACTCTGCCAGAGCAACTGCAAGGTTGTGGAATTGAACGGAGGCCTCGGCTATCTTCTCTTCATCTACATCTATCCCAAAGGTTATTGCCCCGTGCTCCTTTAACTTCCCGAGGTATAAACCGATGCCGCAGCCTATGTCCAGCACCTTTTTCCCTTCAACAGGGGCATAGTGCAAAATTAGCTGGAGCCTTCTTTCCTGTCCTGTCCGCCATACGTAACTGGGATGACCGAGCCGCACATGTTTTTCATCCAAGGTTTATGCTCCCTGAAGGTTTAAAGCCCCGGTGCAACACTACAGCACCGGGAAAGAGCCTCCGGAAACTAACGTGAACGAAGCCCACCTCCTCCATCAGACGAGCGAATCCATCGGGAGAAATGAAATTTGCCACCGAGAAAGGCAGGTATTCGTAAGCTTCCGGATTGTGAGCTATGAGTTTACCCATGAGAGGGACAAACCTGCCAAAGTAAAGGTCAAAGGCAGGACGAAGGGGCTTTGGGGGCAGGGTGATTTCCAGACAGA
This sequence comes from Anaerolineae bacterium, assembly GCA_025062375.1. Taxonomy (NCBI): domain Bacteria; kingdom Bacillati; phylum Chloroflexota; class Anaerolineae; species Anaerolineae bacterium. The sequence goes on from JANXAG010000008.1 coordinate 28,863, forward strand.
TAAAGGGGCTTCCGGGCTTGAGGACTCTAAGGATTTCCCCCAGAGCTACCCTTAAGTCGCTCAGATTCCTCATAGCGAAAGCCGATATTACCCCATCAAAAGATGAGGGGGCGAAAGGTAACTCCAAAGCATCGCCCTGGACTAAGGAAAACTTTCCGCTGAACTTCCTGAGCTTGGGGGAAGCTCTTCTTAGCATTTCTTCACAAAAATCCAGAGCAACAGCCTTTGCACCTCTTTTCACTTCTAAGAAAGCCAGGGTAGAATCTCCAGTTCCTGCTGCTAAATCCAGAACCAATCCCGAATCGGGCGCCCACAAGGCCATTTCCTGCCGCCATTTCTGATCCAGAGTTAAGCTTATGAGGCGATTCATAAGATCATAGTACGGGGCTATGCGGGAGAACATGGAACGGACAAAGAGAGCCTTGGGAGTTCGCATTTGCTTCTACATCGGGAAAAGTATACGACCGCAGTGAGGACACATAACTAGCTTGCTTCCAGAGCGTGCCTCCTGCGCCACCACTGTCGGGATGGTTATCCCACATCCCTGGCATGTAAGGCCTTTGAGCTGGACTACAACCCTTGGCCCTTTACGGTTGCGGAGCTGTTCATATAAACGCAAATCTTCAGGAGGAATTGTTAGAAGGATAGTTTCTCGCTCCCGATGGAGCCTTTCCAGAGCTTTTTCCAACCTGGCTTTTTCCTGACGCAGGAGTTCGCTCTCTCTGTGCCAGGCTTCTTCCATCTCTTTGAGTTTTCTCTCTAAATCTTTCAGCTCCTCGTTTTCTCTCTCCAACTCTTCCATCAGTTCCAGATACCGCTCTTCCATCCGGGAGTAAGTTCCCTCCATTGCCTGAACTTCCTTTTCCAGGTTCATAAGCTCCTTGGGGCTGCGGACCTGCCCGCTGTAAAGTTTTTTCTTAGCCTCTTTGAGCTTTTCCTCCAGCCCTCTCAAGCTCAGCTCTATATCCCTGAGGGTTATCCTGTTTTCCTCGCAGCGCGCTTTGAGGCTTTCCAGCTTAGCTCTGTGGGCTTTCAGGGCCAGGTCTTCCTCCAGCTTTTTGTTTATCGCTGCTATCTGCATCCCCTTTTCAGCTATTTCAGCCTCAACGCTCTGAAGCTGAAAGAGAAGGGTAACCCTGTTCATAACTTCACCCCCTCTTTTAAAAGAAGAAGGCCTGATGCCTCCAAGCACCAGGCCCCTGTTCTTGACTTTTTGCCCCTGCTTCTAAATGCTTCGCTTCCATTTCCTTCTTCCCATTTTTTGAGGATTATACCATGTTTTGCTCAAACTGAAAAGCTCAAAGGGCCTGAATAGTCACCGCAGACTGCTCTGGCCAAAAGCCCGGATTTCACCGTTGATAAATTTTGGCGACTATTTTGAACGCTTCGGAAAACGGAGCCTTGAGATTCCGACTTCACTCCTTAAGGGACGAGAGCTGTTCTAATTCCCCGCAGTAGTATTTCTTCCTCCTCCGGAAGAACCGTGCGGGGGTCAAAGAGAACCAGGTCCTCCTCTATCCGCACAATTATGGGAGGTTTATAGCTCCGTAGAGCACGAGCTGCGGCGGCTGGTGAGGGTACCCGCAGGGCCAGAAGCCAGGTGGGAAGAGTATCACCGGGCAAGCTCCCTCCCCCAATCGCTGACTGACCCTCTATGACCTCAGCCCTGAAACCAAATTCCCGCAGTCGCCTGGCCCAGCGTTGCGCCCTCCGTTTAAGTCCCGCCAGGTCTGCCGATATCATGCGCCAGACAGGAACCTTCTGCTCAGCCTCCCCTTTGAGGTAATGGAGAAGGGTGGCTTGAAGACCTGCGAGGGTTATTTTGTCAACCCTCAGAGCCCTGGTAAGGGGAAATTTCTTGAGGCGTTCAATTATTTCCTTTCGTCCTACGATTATTCCAGCTTGAGGGCCACCTAAGAGTTTATCCCCGCTGAAGCAAACCACATCAGCTCCGGCCGCTACGCTTTCCTGAACCATGGGCTCGTGGGTTAAACCGTAGCGAGAGGTGTCCAACAGCGCCCCACTTCCGAGATCATCCATAAGCCAGAGCCCACGGCGGTGGGCCAGATCGGCCAGCTCGCTCAGAGGGACGTCATGGATAAAGCCGGTGATGCGGAAATTGGAGCGATGCGCCCTGAGAATAAGGGCGGTGTTTTCGGTTATGGCTTCCTCATAGTCCCGAAGGTATGTGCGGTTGGTGGTGCCTACTTCTATAAGAATTGCTCCACTCTGACGCATAACATCAGGGATGCGGAAGCCACCCCCAATTTCCACCAGCTGGCTCCGGGATATTATAACCTCTCTGCCTCTGGCCAGAGCCGAAAGGACAAGCAGCACTGCTCCAGCGTTGTTGTTCACCACAAGAGCAGCTTCTGCTCCCGTTAGACGCGTAAGCAGGTTTTCAGCGTGAACGTAACGAGAGCCACGGCGTCCCTCTTCAAGGTCAAATTCCAGATTGCAATACCCCCGAGCCACTGCTTCCATAGCAGCTCTGGCTTCAACGCTTAACGGCGCTCGCCCCAGGTTGGTGTGAATGATAACACCGGTGGCATTAATAAGGGGGTAGAGGGAGGGGGAGATGGTTTTCAGAAAGATGTTCTTCGCCTCGCCGGCTATTTCTTCAGAGGGAGGGCACTTCTCCCCGGCGAGAATCCGCCTGCGAGCTCTATCTACCGCTTCCCTGGCTGCTTCTACCACCAGCTCCCGACTGTATTCTTCAATAAGGGGGGAAAGAAGTTCGCTCCTTAAAAGTTCATCCACACTTGGGAGCCTTCGTAGTTCCTCGTTCATGGTCTTACACCCTTAACCTTCTCCCAGTCCTCCATGAATCGCTTTATGCCAACATCAGTGAAATGGTGCTGGATGGCTCTCATAAGGACATCGTAGGGAACAGTGGCGATATCGGCTCCGGCCAGAGCCGCCTCAGTAATGTGGCGAGGATGCCGTATGGAAGCAGCGATTATGGATGTTTCAAACCCGTACCTTTCAAAGATTTCCGCCAGTTCTGAAACTACTATCATTCCCTCATGGCCGGCATCATCAAGTCTTCCAATGAAAGGTGAGACATAGGAAGCACCGGCTATGGCTGCCAAGAGTCCCTGATTGGCCGAAAAGACCAGGGTTGCGTTGGTGCGTATCCCCCAGGTCATTATTATATTCCTCGCTTCCTCCAGGGGTGTATAGCACTTCCCCAGCCATGGGCACCCAGAGCATACCTTTCCCGCGATAGACTCCAGATCTTTTTCTTCCAGCGAGGCCAACTGGCTTATCGCTTTAAGGCCTTCCTCACATACCGGAATTTTAACGGCGACGTAAGGTGACCAGCAGGCTATTTCCTTTGCCTGCTCTACCATCTCTTCAGCTTTCAAAGAGGTGACTTCGGCGCTAATATGGCCCTGGACTATGTAGCATATTTCCTGCACCACGGCTTTGTAGTCAGCAGTTCCGGCTCGCATCATTAGAGTTGGGTTTGTGGTGACACCGGTTATTATCCCCAGTTCTGCAGCGTGGCGGATTTCATCTATTTTGGCCGTGTCAAGGAAGATCTCCATTTTTCCCTCCCCCCAGAGATTTAAGCAAAATCACAAAAGCCCTGCATAGCGGTAATAGACTATAGTCCACAGTATAACCACCCCCACCACTGCCAGAAGGGCTATGGCCCCAAGAAAAAGAGCTACCCAGTCAAAAACTTCCTCTTCTTCCACAGCTTTAAGCTCTTTTTCCTCCTTGATTAACCTGAGCTCCTCCGAGAGGAGCATTTTGACCTGATGGGCATTTCGGTAACGGCCGTGGGGTTCGGGAGAAAGGCATATTCTTATAATCTCCTCCAGCCTCGGGGAACCAAACGCAATCCTTTCGGCCGCAGGGTAGGGACCTGCAACCATCTTCTGCAGCAGAAGGCCTATGGAATAAACGTCAGCGCCCGGAGTTAGCGGCCTCCCCACGTGCATCTCCGGTGCTATCCATAGAGGATCAAGCCATATCCTGTAAGGTAAACCTAACTGATAAATGGCTTGGGTTAAGCCTATCCCCAGTATCTTGACCCCTCCCTCTCGCGTAAGAAGGATATCATCGGGAGAAAGGCCACCGGTAACCTGTCCAGCTTTGTGAAGCTCTGCAAGGCCCTCGCTTATTTTTACACTTAATTCTAAGGCCTCCGTTAGAGTTAATTTCCCCTTTGAAGCCAGGACCTCGGACAGGAAAAAGCCTTCATCGTATTCGTAAAGAACTCGGAAGTCCTCCGTTCCCTGGATCCCATAAAACCGGGCGATGGACGGGGAATATATCCCCTGGAAAGGAGCAAGGCTCCTGGCCAGGCTTGCCCTCACCTCCGGATCGGCAGAGAGGGCAGGGCGAAGGCGAAAGCAGTAAAACTTCCTGCCTGAAGAGTCCTGAGCTATCCATAAAGTGAAGGCCCTAAGTTCTTTCCTTATGGAAAGGAGCCGGAGGTTTTCCATGGGATTTTTACTGATATTTGCCGAAAATTACCGCTACGTTCTGACCACCGAAGCCGAAAGCGTTAACCATAGCTTTTCTTACTTCCATTTTCCTGGCCACGTTGGGGACATAATCCAGATCGCACTCGGGGTCCGGCTCTTCCAGGTTTATGGTAGGAGGGACCACGCCATCCCTTATGGATAAAACTGCAGCTAAGGAGGAAATGGCTCCAGCCGCCCCTAAAAGGTGCCCCACCATTGATTTAGTGGCAGTTATAGCCAGACGATAAGCGTGCTCGCCAAATACCCTTTTGATGGCTTTGGTTTCGGAAACATCGTTAAGGGGTGTGCCGGTTCCGTGAGCAAAGATAACATCTATGTCTTCAGGTTTTAGTCCAGTGAACTCAAGGGCGAGCTTCATAGCTCTGGCCGCCCCATCGCCTTCAGGATCAGGAGCCGTTATGTGGTAAGCTTCACCTGTAAGAGCTCCCCCAAGGAACTCGGCGTAGATTTTAGCACCCCTTTTCAAAGCGTGCTCCTCACTTTCCAGAATCATCACGGCAGCTCCCTCACCATATACCATCCCACAGCGGTTTTTGTCAAAGGGTCTGCAGGCTCTGACAGGGTTGTCGGAATCAGCCAGAGCTCCCATCCTTTCAAAGGCAGCAAGAGCGAGAGGCACATTGGTTGACTCAGTCCCTCCAGCAATAACTACATCGGCTTCACCCCTTTGGATAAAATGCATTGCTTCCACAAAAGCATAGTTGCCACTGGCGCAGGCCAAAGCGCTGGTGAGGACAGGGCCTTTGGCTCCGGTAACGAGGGAAACAAGGCAAGATGGAGCGTTGGGCATTATTATGGGCACGAAAAGGGGATTAACAGAGCGGGGGCCTTTCTCAATGAACTTTACTCCTTCGGTAAAAACCTCAGCCACTCCCCCTGCTCCGGTATTTATCACAACCCCCACCCTTTCGGCGTTTTCTGGGGTTATATCGTATCGGGCGTCCCTCAGAGCCTGGATAGCGGCAGCGACGGCGAATTGTGAACTGCGGCTGGAACGCTTTATTGTCTTATAGTCCATATAATCTTCTGGGCGGAAATCCTTGACCTCGGCTCCAAATTTAACCTTGAGGCCTGTAGTATCAAAGGTTTTTATAAAATCAACGCCGGAGACACCGGCAACGAGGTTTTTCCAGAAGGTTTCCACATCATTACCAATAGGAGTTACGGCCCCAAGGCCTGTAATGACCACGCGGCGCATAAAATACCTCCTTCATCCGGGGGCTTGAGGTACCCCCATTTTAAAGGAATTTAACGCACTCTCTCCACCCAATCGCCTGGAATCTCGCAACGGCGGAGGGTGCCCAAAAATTCCAGCAAAATTCGGACCCGTTTGGAGGCAGGGAGAGGAGTCTCAAATACGGCTTCCAGCCCCTTCAGAGGCCCTTTCACTATCCGCACTCTCTCCCCAGGCATTATCCCTCCATAGCCCTTTTCCTTTATTTCCTGAATTCGGATTTTAATGTACTCTATAACCTCTTCCGGCACCACGGTCCAGTGGCCGTCAAAACCGACCACCCTTTTAAGTCCTGGGGTCCACTGGAGAACTGAGGGCCCCATCCTTTCAACGTCTAAGCGAGCAAAAAGGTAGCAAGGGAAGAAAGGCTCTTCTTTTTCACGGCGCAGGCGGGCTCTCCAGACCCGGATAGTGGGGAGAAAAACCTCCACCCCTTTCCCTTCAAGGATTTCCGCCACCTGGAACTCCTTGAAGGGCTTAGTGTATAGAGCATACCAGCAAAGCAACGATTAACCTCCCCCTTGGCTGGGAAGCCGGCCGAACTTTTAAGCGACTTTCTCCAAATAGGGGAAAGAAGCACCACCCACGGGAAGTACCAGAACATCGGCTCTGATGTACCTGTCCTTCAGAGTAGTCAGAGCTTCTTCAATTCCAGGAAACCATCCCATTTCCATATCGGCCAGCTGCTGTGGAGTTAAACCCCCTGTTACCAGATAGAGATTTTTGGTCTGAAGGAGCCGGCGGAGCCTTGAAGCCATAGGACCGCCCGTGGGAGAAGCTTTGCCTTCGGCAATCCAGTCCACCACTTGCTCAGGAGTGGGCTTCTGGCTCAGGGTTTCATACATCAAAGGGCCGGCTCCATCTTTGCAAGCCGAAAGAACCAGGATCGTTCCTCCGGGCTTTGTGACCAGATCCGCCAGAAGGATGGCTTTGCCCGATTGGATAAGGTCTATTTCCAAAGGATAACTGGAAGTGATGGTAATATCGGCCTGGGATGGTACGGGAACACCGTAAACTTTGAGGAACCCCTCAATGGCTGCTTTCTGGGCCTCAGCTACATCCCCCGCATAGAGGCGATGTATCTCCTGCTCAGTATTAAGGAGCACATCTATCTTCATGTTAAGCCCGGCGATGCGGGCTGTCTCCAGCATGTCTTCCCAGATAACATTACCTTCCCTCTGGCCCTGCACCGTGCCTTCATGCCGGATAAGGACGTGATTGCGCCTGATGGTTTCCCTCCCGCTTATACCCGGTAGAATTATCTTAGGCCCGCCGCTATAGCCGGCAAAGTAATGGGGGTTAATGGTTCCAACCCCTAACTTGAGGGCAGCCTCAGCAAAAGACTTGTTGATCCAGCACGGCGTGCCGCGGCTCGTGGTCCCCATGAAAACCAAGCCGTTGGGATCGTCGGGATCATGCAGTGAGACCTTAACCCTCTTCAGAATTTCCTCTCCCAGCTTTTCCCGAAGCTCCTCTTCCTTGATTTTGCGGTGGGTACCCAGGGCCACGATTATTTCTACCTGGTCATCCGATACTCCAAGTTCATTGAGGTGTTCAAGCAGTGGAAGGATTATAAGGCCGGTTCGCGTTGGCCTGGTCTGATCCTCACTGAGAATCACCACTTTGCCTTTCCCAAGCCCCTTAACCATTTCCGATAAGGGCGGACAACCAATGGGGTTCTCCACTGATTTCACCACTTCGGAAGCCAGGTTTTCAAGAGGTGGGGCTTCCCGGGGCTCGCTCATTGCTAAAAGGTTCCACCCTTCAGGAAGCTCATATTCCAGACGTTTGCCTTCGTAATAGCTATAAACCTGCATTTCAGCCTCCCACTTTGCCCGAATTTTGTTCTTCCGACCTGTTTCCCCCTTTCCTTGCGGGGCCGCTTTGTTCTTGAATTTTCAACACCCTGACCTGGTCCGCGGTTGCGGTGATTTCCTTCACCACCCTTTCAATCTCCACCAGGTCTTTTATCACAAAATCTATGCCTTCCTGCGGTTCCCCATTCACCAATACAGTGATTATACCAAAGGCCTTGGCCGCCACTAAATTCCTTGGGGTATCGTCTACCAGGATGCACTCCTCCCCTTTCGCCCCAACTATTTCTAGGAAGAGCCTGTAGGCTTCCGGATGAGGCTTGCAGAAAAAATTCAAATCCCTTATGTCTACAATGCGGGAAAAGTGCTCTGCAAGCCCAAGGTAATTTAACACCTTCAAAGCGTGTTCCCGGGAAGCGTTAGTGAAAATAACTTTTTCCAGGGGAATGCGCGAGAGAACCCTACGAAGGGGCTGGTTGTTGGGAGAAAGGTAGCGCTCCAGTGGAACATCATGCACAAAGTGCAAAAAATCGTCGGGGTCTATGCCATACTCTACCATGAGACCCCGGAGGCTCGTCCCATAGTGGGCATAGTATCTTTGCCTTATCTGGTCCACCTCTAAAGGGTCAAACCCCAGCCTCTGGACCATGTAAAGCTTTATGCGTTCGTTTATGGCTTCCATTAATCTGGTATCGGTAGGGTACAGAGTTTCATCCAGGTCAAAGGCGATGATTTTTATCATTTAGCTGTTACCTCTTGCACGATTGGCTCTTCCTGTCGGCTCACAATGAATATTCCTGTTAAGACAATTATACCTCCGATTAACTCCAGAGGCAAAGGCGTCTCCCGGAGTATGAAGTAAGCCAAGAGGGTAGCACCAACAGGTTCTCCCAGAGTGGCAACGGTAACTAGGGTTGAAGAAAGGTAACGGAGAGCCCAGTTGAAGGAGGAATGGCCCAGAATCTGAGGGACGAGGGCCAGCAGTAAAAACATAAGATATGTGCGGAGGCTGTAACCGGTGAAGGGGTGGCGGGCTATTATGGAGGCTAAAATCAAAGAAGCAGCTGCCGTGCAGTAAGTAGGATAAATGTAAGCAAGGATGGATAAGCGGCGCCGCAGAGCTTTGCCAATAAGGAAATACCCCGAGACCGCCACCGCTCCCAGAAGGGCAAGGATATCTCCCCAGAGGGCTCCGAGGCTTACCTCTAAGCCCCCTGCGCCTATTATGCTGGCTCCCAACATGGCTAAAAATATTCCTGCAATCTTCAATGGGGATAACCTTTCTCCATAAAGAAAGTGGGAGGCGATGCCTACAAAGAGAGGGGAAGTGCTTACCAGAACCACTGATGCTGCTACTGAAGTGTATTCAAGGGAAGCAATCCAGGTGGCAAAGTGCGCCCCGAGGAAAAGTCCGGAAAGGATTGCCAGACCCAGATCTCTGCGGGAAAGGGAAAGAAGCTCATCCCGCACTTTGGACCAGACCACAGGGGTAAGGACTAAGGAAGCGATAGTAAGCCTATAAGCCCCAATTACCAGGGCAGGGGCATCAGCTAAGCGTATGAAAATGGAAGCAAAGGATACGGAGATAATGCCTACTAAGAGGCCAAGATATGCTGCTTTCATTGAATCCTCCTTTTGGGAAAATGAAAAAAAGGGCACAAATTTCACCGCTGGGAAAAGGAAAAATTTAGGGAGTTTATGCTTCAACTTCAGGCCCCTTTGCGCCCGAACAGGCTTCGTTATTCTCTGAAACCTTCAATTATGCGAGCGTATTTTTCGGCCAGATTATTGGCTTCAGCACGGGATCCAGCCTCTGAGTAGACATGGAAGGAGGGTCTATCAGGATCGGGATGGATCAGAACCCAGGTTTCTTCCCCAAGCCATATCCTGATACCGTCAATGTTATCGTGAGGAGCGTCCTTGTATTGCTCGTTCAAAAGCCGCATAACCTGGCCTTTGGATTCCCAGGAGCATGAGACTTCGCGATGCATAAGGTGGAAGGAGGGGATTGAGTCTATCACCTCCGAAAGTTTTACTTTCTGAAGCGCAAGGAATTCCAGAAGAGTGGCCAGGGTAAAAAGAGCGTCGGGAGCGGGGTGGAAGCGAGGGAGAATGATGTTGCCTGTGCCATCGGCAGCAATTATCACTTTCTCCTTGTCCGCTGTCTCCATAAGATGTCCAAGGTCAACCTTTGTGCGGATGACTTCTCCTCCGTAGCGGGAGGCGATCTTTTCAAAGACCAGGGGCAGATTTACAGGAACAGCCACTTTTCCTGGCCCCCAAACTCTGAAAGCCAGTTCCACCATGGCTGCAGCGAATACAGGATCGGGAATGAGCCGGCCTTTGTCATCTACCACGAAAAGCTTTTCCCCTCCTACTTCAAGCCTGACTCCAAGGTCAGCTTTTACTGCAGAACATATAGAGCGAAGCTGCTCCAGGGCGGCTTCAAACTCTTCCCTGAGGATAGCAAGCTTGTTTTCGTCCAGGCTGGCGTTAAGGGTTACGGCATTGACTTTGAGTTCATTGAGGATCTCGGGCAAGACCAGAGCATTGGGAGAATTGGCATAATCCACCACGATGCGGAAGGCTCCAGCTCTTATAGCTTCAAGGTTAAGAGCAGCCAAGAAATTGGCCTTGTAGCGCTCCACAGCATCAGGGGCATATTCAATAAATCCGATTTCATTTAGATAGGCCCGGCGGAAATCCTCCTGGAAGAAAGTGCGCTCCACATTGCGAGCTTCAGACCTTGAAAGGTCAAGGCCCCGGTGATCGAAGAACTTTATATCCACAACCCTCTGGTCGTAAGGAGATAGGCGCACATGAATTCCACCGGCGGCGTGAGTTATGCGCGTGTAGTACCGTGCTACCGGGATGGGGACCGTCCTTAGATCCAGGACGTTAATGCCAGCGGAAGGCAACCCTGAGATTATGGCCCTCTTTATCATCCTGGGGCTGCGGTGGGGGTCGCGATTTATGGTAACAGTGGAGCCTTTGGGAAGAGTTGCACCATAAGCAGCCCCCAATTTAGAGGCAAATTCTGGGGTTAAATCAACGTTAACGACACCCGTTATCCCATATCTTCCGAACAGGGTGCGTCTTACCTGCCCACCCCATATTACAGTGCTTTTAACTGTAGCTCCTGCCTCCACTTCCTTCCCAGGCCATAGCCTCACTTTGGGGTGGATGACCGCATCCCTTTCCACAAGGCAATTATCGCCCAGGACTGCCCCTTCAAAAATAGCCACATTAGCTTTTATCGTGCACTGCCTTCCAATAACAGCACCTCTTATTTCAGCCCCCTCTCCTATATAACAGTTGCGCCAAATTATGCTTCGCTCCAGGAATGCCCTATTATCTATTACGGAGTAATCCCTGACAACAGCAGGTCCCTGAATTACAACTCCTCCCTTCACCTTAACCTCAGTCCCCAGATATACGGGGCCGTATATCTTGGCATCGGGGGCTATTTCCACTCCTTCCCCAGCCCAGATTCCTGGCCCAATTCTGATACCGGGGTCGGGAAGATTTACTTTCCCCTGTAAGAAATCAAAGGAGGCTCTCACGTATTCCTGGATGTTTCCCACATCGCACCAGTAGCCTGAAGCCATATAACCAAACATAGGGGCTTTTTTCTTGAGGAGCACTGGGAACAGGTCTTTGCTGAAATCAAAGGGCTGGCCTGGGGGTATGTAATCCAGAACTTCCGGTTCTAAAACGTAGATTCCGGTGTTCACCCAATCGGATATGACCTCGGCCCAGCCTGGCTTTTCCAGAAATTGGATTATGCGGCCTTCTTCATCGGTTATGACCACACCGTATTCCAAGGGGTTGGGAACACGGTAAAGGGCGATGGTGACCAGAGCACCTTTTTCCCGGTGAAAGTTAATGAGGGAACTTAGATCTATATCCGTCACCGCATCGCCGCTTATCACCACAAACGGTTCGTCCAGGAAAGGCTGAGCGTTCTTAACGCTCCCTGCTGTCCCTAAGGGTTCATCTTCTATAAAGTATATTAACTCAACCTCAAAAGCGCTTCCATCGCCGAAGTAATCCTGGATATCTTTAGCCATATATTGGAGAGTTGCAGCAATGCGGGTCAAATTGTGGCGCTTTAGCAAGTCAAGGATATGGGCCATAACAGGCTTGTTGACCAGGGGAACCATAGGTTTTGGCCGCCCCATGGTAAGGGGGCGCAATCTTGAACCTGCTCCTCCAGCCATAACTACAGCTTTCACGATCCCTCCTTTAAATCAATTTCCGGCCCTCTTGGAACGCTTTAAGGTTAAGTTCAAGGTACCGCTGAGGTACACGCCTCTCCAGAACTTTCTGCCACACTTCTTCAGGAACGTCCAGTAAAGATGAAAGGGCTCCCAGCAGGATAATGTTAGTAACTCTGGCGTCCCCAAGCTCTTCGGCCTTCCGCAAAGCAGGGATAAAAAGGATTCTCCCTGCTACCTGAGAAAGGGTGTTTTTAATCCTCTCATCATCGGGATAAGATATGGCTCCAATGTTGACAGCCACTGGGGGTATAGCATGGTCATTTACGAGAGCAGTGCCCCCTGGCCGGAGGAATTCAACGTAGCGAAGGGCCTCAAGCTTTTCCAGAGCCAATAGAAAATGTGCTTCTCCCTTTCCAATAAGGGGTGAATAAACCTTTTCACCCCAGCGAATGTGCGTAATAACACTTCCGCCTCTCTGAGCCATACCGTGGACTTCAGCTTTCTTGGCATCGTAGCCTGCTCTGAGGCCTACTTCGGTTAGGATATCGCTGGCCAGGATTGTTCCCTGGCCTCCCACTCCCACCAAAACAAAATTCAGGGGCGCCATGAAGGTCTCCCTCCAGAAACTGGATTAGCTCAATTCAATTTTAACATGCACAGAAGGCAAACGCAAGAAGCCTTCGCACCAGGAGATTGTTAGCTGTAGAGGTAGTGCGCTATTTCAACCAAACCCTCAGGGGAATTGATGTAGTTTTTTTCACTCGTTGGCAACAGCTTAAGTTCACATAGAGGTCGAGTAATCTTCAAAGGGCAATTGGAGGATTATCTTTTGCGGATATAAAGCAGAAGCAAACCCAAAAGCGCCAGGGCTACCGCAAATACAATGGCCGCAGTTCCCCCAAAGTCCCCAATCCGCTTTGCCTTGGTAAAGCCTGCAAATTTTACGGAGATTTCCCCATTTTTAGGAAGCTTCTCTCCGCTATAATTGAGAAACTCCTTCCCTTCCCGCCTGATCCTGCCAGCCATACGGGCTCCCACAACTTCCACTGAAAGGCCTACATCAGTCACGAGTATATTGTAGCTTTCCACAGGGTATAAGACAGGACGCCGCACTTCAAAGAAATCGCCCTGAACGGGTAAAGAGTATTCCAAGACTATGGGCTGAGGCATGGGACCAGGATAAACCGGTAAAGTATAAATGGCTTTTCCAGCCTCAAACCTGAGGGTATCAGAGCTAAAGTCCTGAACCCCTGAGGGCAATGGGAAGCGAAGGCTTCCCTCCTCCCCAGCTGCCAGGGTTTTCAAGCCATTGTTAGCTACAAGGTACATCTCCATAACCAGGACAATCCCTGCATCCAGATCCACGTTGAAGATAAAGTGGGCTTTTTGAATAGAAACGTCCGTGTCCCTTTCAGTGGCTTCATAAACCAGAACTGGTAGGTGAAGCTTCTGCTGCCCTTCGGTGAAGGAAAGTGCTGGGCTCCGGTAGACTATACCCTCAAAGTTTACCGCGGTTACATAAAACAAGCCCTTATTGGTATCCAAACCTTTGAAGGAAAAACGGCCTTCCTGATCTGTGACGGTAGTGAACGAAGCTTTCCCTATCCCCCGGGAATCAAAGACATGAAGGGTAACCGTTATGCCAGGGACTGGTTTGCCCTCCCGGGAGCCATTGGTCACGTCTCCTTCCACCGTGCCGGAGCCTTGGGCTAAAGCCAGAGATACAACCAGGAATCCGCTCAGAAAGAGAAAGAAAGCGATTCTTTTCATTTTACCCTTCTTTCACAAGCTTACGGCCACATCGGGAGCAGTATTTATCATCAGGTCTATATGGAGTTCCGCAGGACGGGCAAAGCCTCTTTTCGCCCTTCATCCCTTTTATAAGAGGCCAGGTAACCCAGAGCAGAACTCCCAAAGCCAGTGCCACAACTGCTACCCTTTCCATTTTTCAGCCTCCCCTGGGCCAGAGGGAAAGAACAGCTCCGAGGATTAACAACCCTCCCCCAACCCATATCCAGAAAACTCCAGGATTTATTTCCACTTGAAAAGTTGCCGTGCCGTCCTCCTCAAGACCAGCCAGGATTATGTAAAGGTCTTCAGCTGGAGTGCTTCTCAGACCTATCTCACTCACCCATTGTTCAACATGGTAGTGGAAATTCTTCTCTGGGCGGACTTCTCCTAAGAGACGATGGTGGCTGTAAACCTCCACTCTGGCCTGGAAACGTTCTTTATCGGGAAGGCTCTGATGCTGGAAGTTTACATACTTCAAAGTATAACCACCAACCTCCACCGTCTCTCCTGGCTTCAGGGAAACCAGGACGTCGGTTTTATAGAAGGACGAACCTGCAACCCCAAGAGCCAGAAGGATTATCCCCGCGTGGGCAAGGTAGCCACCGTAGGGGCGTGGGATAAACCGGCGCTTGCGCCAGAACTCCCAGAACCCTCGGAAAAGCTCTCGAGCTACGCCGGCTCCAGAAAAACCTACTACCCCCCAGCTAAGAAGGGGAAACAGGTCTCTTTCTCCCAACAGGAAAGGTACTGCGAACCCAAGGAAAGCCCCAGCGGTGGGGAAAACAAATCGGCGAAACCATGATCCAGTGAACGTCGCTTGCCAGCTGAGCCCAGCGCAAAAGCCCATGATGAGCAGCGTCAAAGCAACCAGGGGCATGAAAGTCTGGTGGTAAAAGGAAATACCCACGTTGGCCTCGCGGCCCTGGAAGAGGAGAACAAGGGCAGGGAAAACAATTCCCAGAAAAAGCATCAATGCTTCTCCTAAAAAGAGCCAGTTCAGGAGATAAAAGGCCGTGTCCCGGGAAAGCCAGTGGCCTTCCACCCTTTTGTCCGAAAGACTTGTCCGACGCTTAAAGAAAATTACACCGGCCAGGAGGCTCCAGAAAACGATGAAAGCCAGGAAATAAAGGCCCACAGGCGACTCGGCAAAGGCATGGACCGATTGGATAAAGCCTGAGCGAGTTACGAAAGTGGCGAAAAAGCAGAGAAGGAAGGACAGGGTTATGAGCCAGAAACTCCAATTTTTTAGATAATGCCTTCTTTCCGTCACCACCGATGAGTGCAGGAAAGCTGTGGCAGTGAGCCAGGGGAGGAGGGAAGAATTCTCCACTGGATCCCAGGCCCAGTACCCTCCCCAGCCGAGCTCAATATAAGCCCACCATCCCCCTATGATTATTCCGGCTCCCAGAAAAACCCAGGCCACAATAGTCCAAACCCTTACCCTTCGCACCAATTCCTCAAAGGGTTTTCCAGCTAAAAGGTAAGCGATAGCATAGGCAAAGGGAACCGT
The DNA here is from genome assembly GCA_025062375.1 of Anaerolineae bacterium. Classification (NCBI taxonomy): domain Bacteria; kingdom Bacillati; phylum Chloroflexota; class Anaerolineae; species Anaerolineae bacterium. Next base: position 43,931 of record JANXAG010000008.1, read on the forward strand.
TAGACCAGCGTATCCAGCGAAAATCGTTGGAGGGTGGACTACCATGCTGAGGTTTTCCAGAAGGGGGTTGAGGCCCATCCCTTCGGAAAAAGGGTGCGGAGAAAAGGAGAAAGGGTTGCTCAGCAAAGCTATGACCAGAGTGAAGAAAGCTTCCACCGCTGCCAGCACGGCTAAGGCGTAATCCTGAACGGCCTCTTCATCCTTTCGTCCGTTAATGGAAACCAGAAGAGTGAAAATTGAGAGCAACCATAACCAAAGGAGAAGGGAACCTTCCTGACCAGCCCAGAAAGCTGAAAAAGCATACAGGGGCGAAAGGGTGGTACTGGTGTGGCGGAACACGTACTCCACCGTGAAATCACGCCGCAGCAAAAGATATATGAGAGAAAAAGAAGCCAAGGTAACCAATATTGTTGTAGCCTGAAGGGCCCTCCTTGCACTTTCCCTGAGCTCTCTGTAGCCCCTGGCTCGAGCCACCAGAAAACTCAAAACAGCATAAAGACTCACCACTAAAGCCAGCTGGACGGAAGCATAGCCAATGATGGCCATTACTGGACCCCTTACGGACTTTTCTCCTGATATCTTGAGGGGCACTTGAGGAGCAGGCCTTTGGGATTGACTTTAAAAACTCCCTCTTGAGTGTAACGCCCTTCCACAACGGCCTCGGCACCTTCCCGAAGCATATCAGGGCGGGGCCCATGGTAGATCACCGGGAGTTTACCGCTTTCATCAGCAATTTCAAAGGTGAGGGTTAAGGTTTGAGGGTCCCACTGGATAGAGCCTTCCACCACTTTCCCAGCCACCCTCACAGTCTTTCCATAAATGGAGGGAGCTTTAGCCTTCAATTCGCCCACTGTTATGTAATAAACAGAAGAACTTCCCAGCCCTGTCGCCACTAGATAAAGTAAAGCCCCCGCTATGAGAATTATCCCGACCACCAGTTTTCTGTTCATGACCCTTACCTCTTTTCAGAGCCTTTCAAAAGAAGATGCACGCTGCCACCACTGCAGCGCAGTTCTTCACCTTCCAGGAAACTGAAACCACGCGGAGCTCTTTTAGTTCCAGACCCCTGCGAGCCAGAGCGAATTTAACCTTATTTTCCACTTCCTTTCGCACCTCTTCCTCGCTCTGTCCAACCCCTCCGGCCTCCATAATCACCCCAAAGCCGTCCTCGCACCGCCCAAATCCCACCGCCGCCGAAATTATATCCCCTGGAGTGCAGGAGGATACCGCAGCATATACCACAGGGAGGAAAGCCCCTTTAGGCAAAGGGTTAAGTTTCTCCACAACTTCCACACCTGAAGGCATTATGCTGGAAACCTTTACCAGGTTTATATCCCCTATTCCTGCTTCCAAAAGAGCATTGTCGAAGGCATTGAGTTCTGTTTCTCCCTCTGAAGCTCCGCTCACCAGGCAGGCAAACCTTGGTTCGAACATGGCCCCTCCCTTCACACCGTAGCCGTTTCTTCATCGTAAAGGTCCAGGGGAAAAACCTCAATGTCCGGGCCTGGTTTCTCCAGAAGTTCTATTCGGTAATGAGCCGATTTATACCATTCCCTCCTGGGTAACACCTGCACAGGGAGGTGCTCCCAGGCCCGCATTGATTCTATATAAGGCCAGTTGGCGTAAACATTGAAGTCGTCAATAATATCGGTTATAACCGCGCCCTTTTCCAGGAGAAAGCCCTGGATGATTCTCCATTTCTTCAGAGAAGCCTCCCGCCGGGTAAAGCCAAAGTAACCAGCACTACCAGGGCCTTTGAGGCAGGAAAGGCTGCGGCTCAGAAAAGCTTTCATCCCCTTCAGGGATTCCGTCGGGTCAGTAATAAAAGTGTCAAAAGCTCCCTGGAGCTCTTCGGGGAGGGGATAGCGTAGATCATGCTTTGTAACCTGTATCCCGAGGCCCTCTCTATCCGACACCTTCTGGATAAAATCCAGGAGCCTTTCATCAATATCAAGAACTGCTACCCTCTTAGGCACTCCGGTCAAAGCGGCGGCGATGCTCACCAGGTCATCATCCCCCAGAACTAAAAGCTCAAGGCCTGCCAGGTCTCCCTTCTGCCACATCAGAGCCACCCTCGCTACTGTTACGTACTCCAGGACATAGCCCTGATCGTAATCCCTTATAGCGTTAGGGCGGTTTTGGGCGATGGCTTGAAATCTCTCAGCTATGTCTTTGATCAGTTCTACCGATATTCCTGTTCCTTTACAGCGAGGGCAGACAAATTCTTGGGAAGGGGCTATGCTTAGAGAGGCGGCCAGCTCTCTGCCCTTAGCGGTCAACCTCAAGGAGGAATCCTTTACCTCCACGAGCCCTTCCTGAGCCATGACCTTCCACATTTCGCAGAAAGCCATAATAGGCACATCCATCAGGTCCAGAATTTCCCACTGGTCATCGGTTCTGAGAAGGGCCTCAAAGGCACGCCTGAAATCCCGCTCCCTTACAGGGAACTTATGGGCTACCCTCTCGGCCAGAGCTCTAAGTTCCATAGGAAAATTACCCCCTCAAGTTGTTTTGTGAGTAAGATTATAGCTTCAAAGGGCTAAAAAGCAAAAATCAGGCTTAAAAACCCCGAAGGCAAATTCCCTCTCGTTGCCTTCTTCCGCAGCTGAGTGTATAATTTTATCAGGCAAAAGTAAAAATGTTTGAGGTTTAGAGTGCATTTCAACGTTCCTATCCGGAAAGCTTTTGCAGATTTTGTATGGTTTCGGCTGATGCCAGCAGCCCTGGCAACCTTTCTCCTGGCCGTTACCTTCACCAGTTTCTACGGAGCTAAAATCTCAAGCGATCGCCACGAAGCCTTAGCTAAATTTTCCGCCCGAAGGCTGGAGAGAGAAATTGACCACCTCCACCGCCACCTTTCCTCTCTCGCCGAAACCCTCAGGGGAAAACCCCCAAGGGAAGCCGCTCGTATCCTAAACAACGCCCTCAGTGAAGGGCATTTTGAAAGCTTTTTCCTGATTGACGCTTCCGGAGCTGTCATCCTGATTATGCCTTCCACTTCCCTGCTCCCTTCCGAATTTCCGACCAAGGGTTTTTCCTTAGCCCAAAGCCCTTCAGGCTATACCTCCTTCTACCTTGCTCATGAAACACCAGAAGGTGTCCTCATTGCAGCTGTGAGCCATTATTACCTTAAAAGCACCATGGCCCGCGAGTTTGGCCCTTTTTACAGAGGCCAGCTATTTTTAGCCAGCAGCCAGGGGCATTTCTTCCCTCTCTACCCCATGGAGCTGGAAGAAAGCTCTCTGAGGTTTGAACCTCTACCCCCCCTGAAAACAGGCCATCAGATATACATGGCAGGCCACAACTTGCTCATAAGAGGATTTCACCCTCTTGGAAACTCTGGGATTAGTGTGATTGTTCGCTCCTCGTTCCTGGGGATCTTAGCTCCTTTTCTGGGTATAGGATTCGGATTTCTCGCCTTGGTGTTTTTGATATGGTTTGTGATAATACACATCACCTATCGTGACCTCGAAAGGATGGCCATTGCGCCCATTGAAGTGCTCCTTGAAGGGATCAAAAACCTGCGGAAAGGCCTTGCTTCGCCTTATTTCCCTGCCCAGCTACCGGGCGCTGCGGCCGAAATAAACCAGCTTCTCTCTTCTTTCAAGGAGGTGGCTAACGAAATTACGGCCACTCAAGCCGCTTTAGCTCGCTCTGAGAAAGAGAAAAGCCTTGTCCTGGAAGGAGTCTCGGACCTGGTAACCCTTCAGGATCTGGACTTAAGGATCCAGTGGGCCAATAAAGCTGCAGGAGATTCTGTAGGGAAAAAGCCCGAGGAACTTGTAGGCAGGCACTGCTATGAAATATGGCACGGAAGGACATCCCCGTGTCCAGGATGCCCTGTGGTGGAAGCAATTCGGACCGGTTCTCCTCAGCAAAATGAGATAACTTCTCCTGATGGCCGGATATGGTTCATAAGGGCGAGGCCCTTAAAAGATGAAGGTGGAAATATAATAGGCGTAGTGGAGACCACCACCGAAATAACTCAGATACGCCAGGCCGAAGAGGAAGAAAGAGCTCTTGCTGAAATCTCCAAAGCCCTCAACGCCGCAGATGTTAGAGAAGCTTTCCCCACCCTGGCTAAGACTCTATCCCGAGTCCTCGATTGCCAAAGAATCGTGCTTTTGTTCTTTGATGAAGAAACGAGGACCTTCCGTATAACTAACCTCCTTTCAGAACTTCCGGTTCCGGAGCTCCACGATGGCGCATCCTTCGCTGCTGGAGATACGGCTGCTTTTGAGGTTCTCATGGCCGGAGAAATGTGTGCCACCACCAACCTGGAAAAAATGGCCTCCTTCCCGGTGGAAAGAGCTCTCGCGCAGGCAGGGTACCGGTCCAGAATTATCTTGCCTCTAAACTTCATGGGCAAAATCCTGGGAGCTCTGGCTCTGGTCAGCACACACCCTGAACCCTTCTGGGAAGGCAAGGAGTTTTTCCTCAAGCAGGTGAACGAAGTCCTGTCTATAGCGCTGGCCAGAGATCATACCTTTCAGAGAGAAAAGGAGGAAAGGTCTTTCACTTCAACTGTAGCCGAAACCCTGACCCTAATCCTCAAGATTTCTTCTCCAGAAGACCTCTTTGGCCCCATACTGGAAAAAGTGGAACGCATCATCCAGGCTGACGCTTACAACTTGATGCTCATCATAGGAGATTATGCTCAAGTAGTCAGCCACAGGGGCTACGAAAAATGGGGAGTGGAGGAAAAGATCGCCTGGTATTCTTTTCCCATCAGCGATTATCAAGGCCTCCGGACCGTTTACGAAAAAGGAGAACCTTTGATTATCTATGATACTGCATCTGTTTCTTGGTGGGTGCAGCTGCCTGGTTTTGAGTGGATAAGGTCTTACCTGTGTGCGCCTCTTAAAATTGAAGGCAAAGTAATTGGCTTCTTAAACGTAGATGGGGCCCGGCCTTTCCAGTTCACCTCTAAAGACCTCCAGCGCCTCCAGATATTTGCCGATTACATATCACTGGCTCTTGAGAAAGTTAAGATGCTGACGGTGCTTGAGGAATACTCCGAACAAATGGAAAGGCTTGTTCAAGACAGAACCGAGCACCTTCAGGCCCGCCAGGCCTGGCTTGAGGCTATCTTCAAGGGTTCAAGCGATGGCTATATCCTATTTAACCCTCAGGGAGAAATCCTGGAAATGAATCTACTGGCATGGGCCTGGTTAAACCAGGTCGCCTCGCCGGAAGAAGCCAAGTCTCTGCGGGAAACCCTGAGAGAAATGGCCCTGAGGGCTCAAACCTATCCTGAAATCACCCGCGATTTGGGGTCGGTAACCCTTCACATCAAGGTTATACCCCTTGAACCTGGCTATCCTGGGGCTCTTGCCATCTTACACGACATAACCTATCTGAAAGCTCTGGACAAGATGAAGACCAAATTCATAACTGATATATCCCACGAACTTCGCACTCCTATGTCCGCTCTCAAGCTTTACGGTGAGCTTATCCGCACAGCATTTCCCGAGAAACAAAGCATTTACATCAAACAAATTGTGGAACTGATAGACCATATGGCAACCCTGGTGAACGACATAGAAGAAGTGGCGAGGTTGGAAGCAGGGAGGATAGAACTTAACCTTAAGCCTGTGGAACTTAACCCGGTTGTGGAAAGAATTCTGGAAAAACACCGTCAAAAAGCCAGAAAGCATGACCACCGCCTGGAGTTCTTCCCTTCCCAGGATAACCCTGTGGTCATGGCCGATTCCCACCGTCTGGAGCAAATACTGGATAATCTTGTAGACAATGCCATTCGCTACACGCCCGATGGAGGGCGCATAACTGTATCCATCGGCATCCGAGAGGAAGGTGGCCGCCTGTGGGGGGCTATAGAAGTGGCTGACAATGGCATTGGAATACCGGAAGAAGAGCTTCCTCATATTTTTGAGAGGTTCTTCCGGGGCGAGGGAGCACAGGCAAAGCAGATTCCGGGCACTGGGCTCGGCCTGGCCATAGCCAAAGAGCTGGTGGACCTTCACAGGGGAAAGATAACGGTAAAAAGCAAACTAGGGGAAGGGAGCACTTTCACCGTTATGCTCCCTCTTCTGGAAAAGCCTTTCAGCAAGCTGGAATGGAGGTGAAAGAGCAGAATGGCTACGATATTAGTGGTTGAAGATAACATCCCCCTCCTCTATGGCCTCAGAGAACTTCTAAGACAAGAAGGCTACCAGGTGCTTACCGCTCAGGATGGAATGGAAGCACTAGAGATTATGGAAAAAACCTGCCCTGACCTTATAATAGCCGATATCATGATGCCGCGCATGGATGGCTATGCCTTTTACGAGGCTGTTAGAAGCCGGCCGGAATGGGTGCCGATACCATTTATATTCCTTACGGCAAAAGCGACCCGTGAGGACATCATAAAGGGCAAAGCCATGGGAGCCGAGGATTACATAACCAAGCCTTTTGATATCCGGGAACTTCTGGCCACAGTTCGCTCCCGCCTGGAGAGAGCTAAAGCCGTGCGGGAATTTTCTGAAGCAAAGGTGGAAAAACTCAAGGAACAAATCATAACGGCCTTGAGCCATGAGCTTCGGACCCCCCTCACCTACGTGGTGGGATACACCGAATTAGCTCTGGAAGGTCTTAAATCCCTTCCAATTGAGGCTTTCCAGGATTATTTGCAGGAAATTAAAAAAGGAGCAGATCGGCTCACAAAACTGGTGGGAGATTTTCTCTTCTTGCTTCAGATAGATACTGGCCGAATCAAAGAGCAGATCCAGCAATTTTCGGAGGTGCGGGAAGATTTAGCGGAAATAGTAAGGAAAACGGTGGATAAATATCGTCCTCTGGCTGAGAGCCAGGGAGTTCGCCTTGAATTTCAGGTAATCCCCCCCATCCCGCCGGTTCGCCTCATGGAGCCCCTCTTTGTTGATGCGCTGGGGCGACTTTTGGATAACGCCATCAAATTTTCTCTGAGAGAGGAGAAAGAGGTGCGGGTTTATCTTCAGAAAGAGGGCGAGCATGTAAAGCTGACCGTAAGGGATAAGGGTATAGGAATTCCGCCGGAGGAAATCCCTAACCTCTTTGAGAGGTTCCGGCAGATAGGAAGAGATAAAACCGAACAGCAGGGCGTGGGGCTTGGATTGGCCATTGCCTGGGAAATAATAAACCTGCACGGGGGAAGAATAGAAGTGGAAAGCGAGCCTGGCTCCGGGAGTTCGTTTACCATCTGTCTTCCCCAGGCATAACTATATAACCAGCCACCGAGCGGAGAACATAACCTTGACAAAATTTGAGTTTTGGTATAGATTTATACCCCCGGTGGGTATAAATCAACAGAGGAGGTGAAGGGTATGCCCATTTACGAGTATAAGTGCACGAAGTGTGGGGAAGAATTTGAAGCCTTTGTCCTTTCCATTTTGGCCAAGGCTGATGAAGTGGAATGTCCGCGGTGTAGGAGCCGAGAAGTCAAGCGTAAAATTTCACTTTTCGGCTTTGCTGGCTCTAAGGGGAGCACTGGCATTACGGGTTCATCCTGCTCTTCCTTTTCTGTAGGCTGAGGGGTTTAGAAGAGAAATGGGGCCGTCGGCCTCGAAAATTTTGTTAAAAGGAGGGTAATCATGCCCTTGATTCCCGCCAAGGAGAGAGAGCATATAAAGAAGTTCTTCGAAGAAAACCTGGTAAATCCCGTTCGCCTGGTAATGTTCACCCAGGAGATTGAGTGCGAATACTGTGCCGAAACAAGGCAATTGGTGGAGGAAATAGCTCAGCTTTCCCCCAAAATCACTGCCGAAATATACAATTTTATAACTGATAAAGCCGAGGCCGAAAAGTATAAAGTGGATAAAATCCCGGCCATTGCCGTAATCGGCCAGAAGGATTACGGCATCCGTTTTTACGGGATACCCTCAGGCTATGAGTTCACCGTCCTCCTGGAAGGCATTGTGGATGTATCGCGCGGAGAATCAGGCCTTTCGGAAGCCAGCAAAAAGGCTCTGGCAACTCTTTCCAAGCCCGTCCACATCCAGGTTTTCGTCACCCCAACCTGACCATATTGCCCTATGGCGGTCAGGTTGGCCCACAAAATGGCTATTGAAAGCGATTTTGTCCGGGCGGATATGGTAGAAGCTATAGAATTTCCCCATCTCGCTGTAAAGTATCACGTCCACGGCGTTCCCAAGACTGTCGTTAATGAAACTTTCTTCATCGAAGGGGCCATGCCCGAAGTGCTTTTTGTCCAGCAAGTAGTTAGATCCGTAAAGTAAGAGGGTAAAAATGCAGGAGCTTATCCTCGTTATCCGGAAACAAATAAGTCACTGGATTGAGCACAATAACGAGCACGCAGAAAAATTCCAGGAGTGGGCCGCTAAGGCCGAGGGAGCCGGCTTCAAGGGAGTCTCTGAAAGGCTTCAGAAAGCTTCTTCCCTCCTGAGAGAAGCCTCCAGAGAACTGGAAGCTGCTTACAAGGAACTTGAAACTGTCCAGCTCGTGTAGCCATGGCTCTCCCACGCATTGAGATCAATGCTGAATGGTGCAAGGCTTGTTACCTTTGCGTGGAGATGTGTCCCCGCAAGGTGCTGGAAATTGATTATTCTCGTTTCGTCAATGGCTTGCATCCGGTTATTCCAGTTCACCTGGAAAAGTGCACTGTCTGCAGGCTCTGTGAGCTCTGGTGCCCTGATGTAGCTATTGTCGTTTCCGGGGAGGAAGATGCCTGAAGGGGGATGGATTACCCGTAAAACTCTGCTTCCAGCAGGACGATATTTCCTGCAGGGGGATGAGGCTTGCGCCGAGGGGGCTATTGCCGCTGGGTGCAATTACTACGCCGGTTATCCCATCACCCCCGCAAGCGAGATTATGCATTATATCTGCCGCCGCTTTCTGGAACTTGATGACGGCAGGGTTTTTATCCAGATGGAAGATGAGATTGGCTCTATTGCTTCCTGCATCGGAGCCTCGTGGGCTGGAGCAAAGGCTATGACTGCCACCAGCGGCCCGGGTATATCCTTGATGCTGGAAAACATCGGTTACGCCATAATGACTGAAACACCCGTTGTGGTGGTGGATGTCCAGAGGGCAGGACCCGCTACCGGCCAGGCTACACGCCCCGCTCAAGGGGATGTGATGCAATTACGATGGGGAGCCCACGGGGATTACGAAATAATCGTTTTGGCCCCGTGGTCGGTTCAGGAAATGTTTGACCTCACATTGAGAGCTTTTAACCTCGCCGAAAAGTTCCGGGTCCCGGTTATAGTAGCAGCTGATGAGGCCGTAGGGCACATGAGGGAAAATTTGATTATACCCCCAGAGGTGGAGGTTTACGAGAGAATTAAACCCCTGCCAGGGGAAAATATCCCACCCTTCGGCGGGGTGGAGGTCCCCCCCATGCCCATCTTTGGGCGGGGCCATAAGGTTCTGGTAACTGGCTCAACTCATGATGAATGGGGATACAGGCGGACCGTCAGCGCCAGAGCCCAGGCTTCTCTCATTTCCCGTTTTCGGGAGAAAATCCTCAACCATCTGGTTGAAATTGTCCAGGTAGATAGAAGGTTCTGTGATGGAGATATAGACGTGCTGGTTTTCGCTTACGGTTTTACGGCCAGGAGCGCTCTGGCGGCTGTAAAAGAAGCCCGTAAGAGAGGGATTAAAGCAGCTCTCTTCCGCCCTCAAACCCTCTGGCCCTTCCCCGAACAGGAGCTTCTGGCTCTCAAAGGGAAGGTGGACAAAGTGCTGGTGGCTGAAATGAACCAGGGCCAGATTTTGAGGGAAGTGCAGAGATTTCTGCCCCAGGCTGTGGGGTATAACCGAACCGATGGCGAAGTGATAACTCCCTCTGAAGTCCTGGAAGCCATAGAGAAGCTTCTCGGGAGGTCGGCAAATGAAGCTGCATGAGTATCAGTCAAAGCAACTTTTTGCCCGCTATGGAATACCCATCCCTCAAGGGGAAGTAGCCTCAACCCCAGGCGAAGCCAGAGCCATCGCCGAAAAGCTTGGGAAAGCGGTGGTGGTAAAAGCTCAGGTTTTAGTGGGGGGGCGGGGCAAAGCTGGTGGGATACGCCTTGCCTATAGTCCTGAGGAAACTGAAAAGGTTGCCTCTCAAATCCTGGCTATGGAAATAAAAGGCATACCAGTGCGGAAGGTCCTGGTGGATGAGGCGCTGGATATAGCCCGGGAGCTTTATCTGGGTGTGGTCATTGATAGGGTTCAGGGTAAGCCTGTAATGATGGCTTCTTCTGAGGGAGGGGTTGATATAGAAGAGATAGCTCGCCTTAGCCCTGAAAAAATTATCAAAATAACCGTTGACCCTTTTTTGGGCCTGAAGCCATATCAGGCCCGGGAGTTAGCTTTGAGAATTGGGCTGGATAAATCTCTTTTCAATACTTTTGCCTCCATAGCTGTTGGGCTTTACCGGTGCTTCGCTGAAAACGATGCCTCTTTAGCCGAGATAAATCCGTTAGCCCTTACTTCAGATGGGCGCTTGTTGGCTGCTGACGCTAAGGTGGTAATAGATGACAATGCCCTTTTCCGCCATCCAGACCTCGCTGCCATGCGCGATCCGGATGAGGACACGCCTTCCGAGCGGGAAGCTCGTGCTCATGGTATAAGTTACGTCCAGCTGGATGGGGAAATCGGCTGCATGGTGAACGGTGCGGGTCTTGCCATGGCTACGATGGACATTATCAAGCTCTATGGGGGCAATCCGGCCAATTTCCTGGACATAGGTGGGGGTGCACGGGCAGAACAAGTGGCGGCAGGGTTACGGATAATCCTATCGGACCCCAAAGTTAAAGCGGTGCTTATAAACATTTTCGGAGGGATAACCCGCTGCGATGAAGTGGCCAGGGGAATTCTGGATGCAATGAAGAACATTGAAGTGAAGGTGCCCATAGTGGTGAGGCTTGTGGGGACTAATGAGGAAGAGGGGCGCCGTCTCCTGGCTGAAGCTAACATCATTACAGCGGTTTCTCTTAACGAAGCTGCTGAAAAAGTAGTGGCTCTGGTGAAAAATCCATCTGCTCTTTAAGGGGGGCAAAGCTGCTGAGATAAGGAAGGGGCTTCGCTCCCTTCCACCCCCAAATTTTTCCCACCCTCGTGGGCGTAGGGTTTGCTACGGTTAGGGTCCCACTCGTGGGCGGGTTGCAAAGGGTGGTTGATGGCTCCCTTTTTGAGGTTTTTTGGGGGACACCCCCAAACCCCCGGGATGGGGGCTTCGCCCCCCTCCAACCCCCGATTTCCCACCCTCGTGGGCTCAGGGTTCGCCATGGTTTTGGGTCCCCACTCGTGGGCAGGATGTAAGGGGTGGCTGATGGCTCCCCTTTTGAGGTTTCTGGGGAGACACCCTCAAACTCCCGGGAGGAGGGTTCAGGGTTCGCCACGGCTAAAGGTCCCACTCGTGGGGCGGTCGCTTGACGGTCACGCTTACAATTGATATAATTTAGAATGAACGGAGAGGTGCGAGAGTGGACGAATCGGCGCGACTGGAAATCGCGTGGGCGTCTAAAACGGCGCCTCGTGGGTTCGAATCCCACCCTCTCCGCCTGAGAATGAAGAGTTGGCAGCTTAAAGTTTTAGCATGCCAACTCTTATTTTTTACCCCCCTTGTCCTCCTGGCCTGCGCTCACTCCCCACAGTGGCAACCCATTCACAATGACCTCAAACCTCAGGTGTTTGTCCTTTCCGTAGCCGAAAATTCTTCAGGGCTATGGGCCGCAGTCTATGCTAATCCAGGCCTCTACTTCTCCCCCAATGGAGGAAAAACATGGCAACCGGTTGAGGCTGGCCTCCACCCCGGGCCCGTTTTTTCCCTCAAGCCCGACCCACTAAACCCTGAAACCATTTACGCTGGAACATCAAAAGGGGTGGTTAGGTGCAAAGGCAAACCTCTTTCCTGCATTAGTGTGGGGGAAAACCTCCCTCCCGTTAGAATTTATGCTTTAGCCTTTTCTTCCGATGGCACCCTTTACGCTTCCCCCGATGAGGCCCCCATTCATCGGCTCCGGGGTGAAGAGTGGGAACCCCTTTCGCCTATAAAAGCAACAGCTCTCGTTCTGCTCCCACACCCACAAGATCCTTTGACCCTTTATGCCGGAACAGCTGGCCAAGGGGTATGGAAAACTGAAGATGGTGGTTTGAGCTGGCGCAATACTTCGGTAAATTCGGGAATGCGTCACGTCTACGCTCTGGCCGTTAACCCCCTTAATCCCGGGGAAATCTTCGCTGGAACAAGAGAAGGTTTGTTTTTCTCGGAAGACGGGGGAGAAACCTGGAAAAAGCTTGATTCGCCCCTTTCCGTTCCAGCGGCGCTTCTATTCTCTTCCGATGGAGCTCTGTACGCCGGAGAGCAAAGCCCAGACCCCGCCCGTAACCGTTTCGGAGTTTACAGAAGCTTTGACAGGGGAAAATCGTGGGAGAAGCTTCCCGGTTTTCCCTCCTCAGTTTCCATATTTTCCCTCGCCGAAGGCCCCTCCGCCTTTTATGCAGGTGGGCTACAGGGCCTTTTCAAAAGCGCCAGTAAAACCACACCCTGGAAAGAAGTGGAAACAGGCCCAGGAGGCCCTCTTATCCTCGGAATTGCCCTTTCTCCCAAAGGCGATGCCCTCTACGCCATGACGGGGAAAGGCTTGTACATCTCTCTCAACGAAGGCGAAACCTGGACTCCGCTCCTGGAAGGATGGGGAGTGCAGAGCATCGCTTTCCATCCCCATGATCCCCAGACCTTTTACGTGGGAGTTATAGGTCATGGGATATGGATAGGAGGAAAATGGGAGCCTATAAGTCCTTCTCTGACCGGATTGAGCGTTCCCCAGCTAATAATAGACCCCGAAAACCCACAGTTTTTCTATGCCCGCATCTCTTACGATCGGCTTTTCCGAAGCTCTGATGGGGGAAAAACTTTCAAGAGCATTTGGGAAGGTATGAAGCTTAGCGATGAGGTCCTCTGCGTTGCCTACGATGCCCGGAACCCCGGCACTCTCCTGGCCGGCGCCACCGAAAACCTTTACATCTCCCGCAACAGGGGCGATTTCTGGGAAATAATTCCCGGTCCTTTCCAGGGCCAAAGCATCCTGGCCGTAGCCATACACCCTGCTAAACCCGGCTACTTTTATGTCGGAGCTACCAGAGGTTTGTATGTAAGCACCGATTATGGCCAATCCTGGAAAATGGCAGGCTTTGAGGATACCACGGTATCAGCCATAACCCTTGACCCTCAAAACCCTGATACGATTTACATCGGAACAAGGTACTCGGGTTTGTTCCGGAGCAAAGATGGAGGGAAATCCTGGGAATTTATCGGGGATGGGCTGCCCCTGGAAATAAGGCAAGTACTGGTAAATCCGAGCGGCAGGTTATTTGTCCGTACCGCTGAAGGAATTTACAAAGGTGCGGTGAAACCGTGAGAAAGTTTCTCTTCCTTTTCCTCGCCGCAGCAACTTTCATCTTTCCCGCCCCCCATGCCCCTGAAAGGGGGAAAATTCGCTTCGGGGTTCATGTTCTCGATGCGCAGGATGAAACCCTCCGGAAAGTCCGAGAAATGGGAGCTACTTGGGTCATTTACCCCGTATTGTGGCGCGATATTGAACCATATCCAGGCCGGTACAATTGGGCCGGACTGGACCTGGCTCTCCAGGCTATGGAATATTACCGCCTCAACCCTGTCTTCAGGGTCGATCATCCTCCAGCCTGGGCTTCATCCTCTCCCCATCCCAACTCTCCTCCAAAGGAACCAGGCCTCTACGCCGAGTTCCTGAGAAAGCTCTCATCCCGGTATAAGGGCCGGGTCAAGGCCTATATAATCTGGAACGAACCGAACCTGGCTCAGGAATGGGGCAATCTTCCACCCGACCCCCAGGGTTACCTTTCGCTTCTCCGGTCAGCGGCTCAGGCTATAAGGCTGACTGACCCGGGTGCCATCATAGTGAGTGCCGGGCTCGCTCCTACCAACGAGTTAAGCCGGAAAGCCATGGATGATCGCCTATACCTCAGGCGTCTGTATGAAGCCGGGGCCTCTGAATATTTCGACGTTCTGGGAGCTCATCCCTATGGCTTTGCTTACCCCCCTGATGACCCCAGGGGCGCCCACAACGGCCTCAATATGGCCAGGCTTGAAGACCTCCGGGAGATCATGGTCCTCTACGGCGATGGCAAAAAAGAGGTCTGGATAACGGAATTCGGCTGGACTACCAAGGGTTACGGAAGCTGGGCCTGGGCTGAGGTGACTCCGGAACAGCAGGCTCGTTACCTGGTGGAAGCGGTGAAAATAGCCGCCTCTCGTTGGCCCTGGGTTGGGATGATGGCCGTCTGGCTTCTGAGTTCGGCTGAAATTGACCCTGCCTACAGCGGTTTCAACCTTCTAAATTCCGACGGCTCCCCTAAGCCGGCCTGGGAATCCCTCAGAGCTTTTGCCCGTTTTTCCCCATACCTTCGCCGCGACCTCCTCCCAGAACCCCCTTCTCCGCAGCGCATCGTCATCCTCGCTCCCGATCAGATTGTGCATCTGGGCGATAGCGAATACCCCTATCCATGGGAACCTCTGTACCTAATGCGTAACCCGAGCCCTTCATGGGAATGGGCTTTCTACGTCCGTAAACCTGAGAGAAAATGCTGGCTTTTAACCTTAGAATTAATGCAGAGCAATGAGTGGGGAAACGCTCTCTTCCTGAACGGCAAACCTGTGGCCTTTTTGCCAGCGGAAGTGTGGGAAGGGCTGTGGGTAAACTTCCCAATTGAAATCCCCCCTGGGTTCCTCAGAGAAGGCCGCAATGAAATAGCGGTAAAAATTACCAAGCGCATCCCTCCATGGCAGCACGATGACCTCATATGGGATGACCTCCAGTTCCGCCATGTAATCCTGCGGGAGATAGCCTGCCCCTGATTGCATCCGGGTTGCATTTATGGTATAAATATCCCGGAGGAATTTGGAGGATGTAAATGAATTTGTGGAGAATTGGCTTAGAGAAAACAAGAAAAGGCTTCCTGGAAAGGCTCAGAGAGCTTTTTGGCGGCTCCAGAATTACCCCCGATATGTGGGAGGAGCTGGAGGCACTTCTAATTCAGGCTGACCTTGGAGTAAAGGTTACGGCGGAAATTTTAAAGAAACTTCGCAGCGAAGTCCAGCATCCTGAAGAGCTAAGGCCAGCGCTGAGGAGAGAACTTTTGGCCATTCTCGGGGAAAAGCCCTCCTTCAACCTTGACCAGGGTCGGCCTCTAAATGTTTTCCTGATAGTTGGCGTTAATGGTTCAGGCAAGACCACCAGCATAGCCAAGCTGGCCCATTACTGCCGGCAGAAAGGCCATAAGGTAATCCTGGCTGCGGCCGACACTTTCAGGGCTGCCGCCATTGACCAGCTTAAAATATGGGGCGAAAGAGTAGGAGCCGACGTTATCGCTCATCAGCCGGGAGCGGATCCGGGAGCTGTAGTTTATGATGCGATCCAGGCTTCACTCGCCCGTGGAGCCACCGTTCTCATAGTGGATACTGCCGGAAGGCTTCACACCAAATACAACCTTATGCAGGAACTTAAGAAAATCCGGAACGTTGCATCCAAACTCGTTCCCGGTTCCCCCCACGAAACCCTTCTGGTCCTCGATGCCACTTTTGGCCAGAACGCCCTTTCCCAGGCCCTTCACTTTAAGGAAGCAGTGGAAATAACGGGCATCATCCTGGCCAAACTGGATGGAACGGCCAAGGGTGGCGCTATATTCCCCATCGTCAAAGAGCTCGGAATTCCGGTTAAATTTGTAGGGACAGGAGAAAAGCTTGGGGATTGGGCTGAATTTGACCCCCAAGCTTTCGTTGATGCTTTGCTGGAGTAGGAGGAGGGAAAATGGAAGAACTGATCCATCGCCTTCAGGAAATGCTCGCCCGAATTCAGGAAATTGAGGTGCGTCTTTGACATCCCCGGAATGGAGAAAGAGATAGAGGAGCTGGAAAGAAAAACCTCTTCCCCTGAAATATGGTCGGACCCTGTAGAAGCGGGCAAGATAATGCGCAAACTGGCTTCTCTCCGAGAGGAAGTGGAAGGGTGGAGGAACCTTGAAAGGAGAGCGCGCGATGCTCTAGAACTGGCCCAGCTGGGCCTAGATGAGGATGAGCTTAGAGCTGAAGCCGAGAGCATTTCAGCCTCCCTGGAAGAAAAAGAAAGAAAGCTCCTTTTCTCAGGAGAGCATGACGCCAAAAATGCCATCCTTTCCATTCACGCTGGAGCCGGAGGAGTTGATGCTCAGGATTGGGCCGAAATGCTCCTCCGAATGTATTTAAGGTGGGCTGAGAGCAAGGGCTTCAACACCGAAATCCTTGACACTTCCTATGGGGAAGAAGCGGGGATAAAGAGCGCCACTGTGGCCGTAGAAGGCCCCTATGCTTATGGATACCTCAAGGCTGAGAAAGGTGTTCACAGGCTGGTGAGGATCTCTCCCTTCGATGCTGCCCACCGCCGCCATACTTCCTTCGCCCTGGTGGAAGTATTGCCCGAAGTGGAAGAAGATGTGGAAGTGGAGATAAAGCCTGAGGATTTAAAGGTTGAAACTTTCCGCTCCTCTGGCCCTGGTGGGCAACATATGCAGAAAAACGCCACAGCTGTCCGCATAACCCACCTGCCTACAGGGATTGTGGTCTCCTGCCAGAGCGAGCGCTCGCAATATTATAACAGAATGGCAGCCCTGCGCATCCTCAAAGCTAAACTCTATCAAAAGAAAAAAGAGGAGAAAGCCAGGGAATTGGCCCAGATAAAGGGGGAACATGTGGAAGCTGAATGGGGCAATCAGATCCGCTCTTACGTCCTTCATCCATACAAACTCGTCAAGGACCTCCGCACTGGGGTGGAAGTGACTGATCCCTTCCGGGTTCTGGAAGGGGATCTGGATGAATTTATCCTGGCTTACCTGCGCAAGAATATCTCAAGATAAGAGCCCTCAGCTTTTCCATACGGCTCAGCACGAAATTGAAGAGGGGAATATAATGCTGAAGGATCGTTACCTGATTGGTCTTACCGGGAATATTGCTACTGGCAAAAGCGTGGTGGCCAGGATGCTGGAACGCCTGGGGGCTAAGGTTATTGACGCCGATCGCCTCGTCCACTGGCTCCTGGACCACGATAGAGAACTTCAGCAAGCCATAATCCATGAATTCGGGAAAGATGTACTGGACGAAGATGGGAGGATAGTTCGCCGAAAATTGGCCGCTAGGGTGTTCGGAAACCCAGATGCCCTCCAGAAGCTGGAATCCCTCATACACCCCAGGGTAATCAGATGGATTCAATGGATCGTGGAAAATGCTAGGGAGCGCGTGATAGTCATAGAGGCCATAAAGCTTATAGAATCCGGGTTCCACACCCAATGTGACGCCCTCTGGGTTGTCACCTGCCCTGAAGGAGAACAACTTCGGCGGCTTGTGGAAATCCGAGGTATGAGCCCGCAGGAAGCCCTGGCGCGAATCAGATCTCAACCTCCGCAGGAAGCTAAAATAGCCCTGGCCGATGTGGTCATTCACAACGACGGCCCGCTTGCCCGCACCTGGGAGCAGGTTAAAGCGGAGTGGGAAAAAGCCATTGCCAGCCTTAAACCAGTGGAAGAAAAAGCACTTCAGGTTCCACTGGAGGTGCGGAAAGCTCTCAAGAAAGACCTTCCAGCCTTCGCGCACCTTTTCTCCCTTCCCGAAGATAAAGCTCTGGAGAAACTTCTAAACAAAGGTTACATCATTGCTCTACGAGGCCAAGAAGCTGTTGGAGCGCTGGGGTGGAATGTGGAAAATCTGGTGGCCTCAATAGAGGAGGTTGTGGTTAATGATCAGGAGCTTTCAATCTTAACAGCAATGCTCAAAGCCCTGGAAAGCGAAGCTTCTGCCCTGATGTGTGAAATAGCGATGGTAGCTCTTGATTCTGAAACCCCGCTGGCCAGAGCCTTTGAAGCTTCTGGTTACAGTCCAGCGGACCCTCAGAAACTTTACAGGCCATGGCGGGAAGAGGCCCAGAAAATCCTCAGGGAGGGTCAAACCTTACTCATTAAAAGAATCCGGGAAACCATAATTACGCGCCCCATCTAAGGAAACGGATTGCTACTTGCCTGCGAGGGGTGCCAAAGCCGTAAAAGCTGCTGGGCCAGCGGGTTGGGGAAAACCTTAGCAAAACAACAGGAGGTGCTCGATGAAACACTTTCTCTGCATTGCCGACCTTTCGCCGGAGGAAATCCTTCACATTTTAGACCTTTCCGCCAGGCTCAAAGAAGAGTGGAAGAAAGGTGGGAATAAACCAATCCTTGCGGGCAAAACCCTGGGCATGATATTCCAGAAGCCTTCCCTTCGCACGAGAGTTTCTTTTGAGATGGCCATGCGCCACTTGGGAGGCCACGCCATCTACCTTTCACCCGACGAAATACAGCTGGGCAAAAGGGAAAGCGTCGCCGATGTGGCCAGGGTTCTATCCCGCTATGTGGATGCCATCATGGCCAGGGTTTTCTCTCACAAGGACCTGGAGGAGCTGGCTCGCTATTCCAGTGTTCCGGTTATAAATGGCCTATCGGATTACAGCCACCCTTGCCAGGCTATGGGCGACATTTTCACCATTCAGGAAAAGGTGGGAAATATCAAGGGCTTGAAATTGGCCTTCGTCGGTGATGGCAACAACGTCTGTAACTCTCTGCTTTTTATCACTTCCAAACTGGGCATGGACATGTCTGTAGCTTCTCCAAAGGGATACGAACCCCGCCCAGAGGTAGTGCAGAAAGCTCTGGAATTTGCCTCCAAAAGCGGAAGCAGGATAACCATCACTAACGACCCAGTGGAGGCCGTCCGAGATGCTAACATAATTTACACAGATGTGTGGACCAGCATGGGGCAAGAGGCTGAAGCGGAGGAAAGGGCAAAGGTCTTTCCACCCTACCAGGTCAACTCCGCCTTGGTAGCTAAAGCCAGGCCAGATGTTATGGTCATGCACTGTTTGCCGGCCCATCGGGGGCAAGAGATAACTGATGAAGTGGCTGATGGGCCTAATTCCATAATATTTGATCAAGCGGAAAATCGCCTCCATGCCCAGAAAGGAATTCTCGCCTACCTCCTGGCGGGAATGTAGCAGGAGCGGGTAGGAAATTGGCCAGAATGGACATTAACCATCAGCGTTATGAGGAAACCCTGAAAAAAGCCCATGCCTCTGCCTGGGAAGGGCGGTGGAAAGAGGCTCTGGTTTTATACAAAAAGGCTGCTTCCATGAATCCCGAGGCCCCTGAGCCTTTCCTTGGCATTGGCGCTGCCTGCTCAGAGCTGGGCCTCTGGGAAGAAGCAGCCGAAGCTTATAGAAAAGCCACGCGCCTGGAGCCCAACTCTCCAGCTTTTCGGGAAAAACTGGGAGAAGCTCTCCTCAAAACTGGTCAAAAAATAGAGGCTGCGCAAGCCTACACTGAAGCCGGAAACCTTTACCGGTTGCGCAAGGAATATCGGAAAGCAATAGAAAGTTTTATTAAAGCAGCCAGAGCCGCCCCTCACCTTCCGGAACCCGCTACCAATTTGGCTAACCTTTACCTGGAACTGGGAAGAAAGGATCTGGCTATAAAGACATATCTGGGTCTTGCTTCTTATTTTAAGAAGAGGGGGGACATAACTCAAGCCACAGCTTTATGCAAAAAAGCCCTTGAGATTGAGCCGGGGAATCCTCAGGCGCTGGCCTTTAAATCTTCCCTGGAATTTCCCGCAGCTCCAGCTCCTGTGGAAGAAGGCACCCCCCTGGAATTAGCCCGGGCCAGATCCGTGAGAACCCTGGCTGATATGCTCTTTGAATCTTCCCTATCGGGAACCGGAAGCTACCTGGCTCAAGCCCTGGATGCCCAGAGCAAGGGAGAGATAGACCAGGCCATTAAGTACTACAAGTTGGCTTTGGAAGCAGGCTTTGATAGTCCCGATATCCACTTTAACCTCGGCCTCCTTTACAAGGAGAAATTCCTTCTGGATGAAGCCATAAACCACCTTCAGAAAGCCTTGAAACACGAGCCTCTGGCCTTGGGAGCTCACTTTGCCCTGGGAGAGTGCTTCAGGCTCAAGGGCCATCTGAGCGAAGCCCTTCGCCATTTCTTCGAAGCTCTCAAAATAGTGGACCTTTCAACCCTGGACCATGCCAATGCCGATGAGGTGACCAGAATCTACAAGGCTTTAGCTGAGAGCTTCATAGCGCAAGGCGATAAAGATAAAGCTCTGGAATACATCAATTCCCTTCTCTCTTTCTTCAGCTCGCGAGGGTGGGAGGACAAAGTCCGGGAGCTCAGGGGATACATAAAGTCTATGGAAGAAGAAGGTATAGCCCCGAGCCTCGTAGAAATTTTGGAAACCCCGTGGCCTGAAGCCACCTTCCGGACCTTAACCTTGAGTCAGGAATTGATCCGGCGAGGCTATCTCAGAAGTGCATCGGAAGAATGCATGCGTGGATTGGTTTTTGCTCCCTTTTGCCTTCCCCTTCACATCCAGCTGGCCGAAATCTCTATCCGCCAAAACAGAATAGAAGAAGCCATCCAGAAATACCTCCTTATCGCTCAGCTTTACGAGCTGAGGGGGATTCCCCAGAGAGTCCTGGAAATCCTGCGGCGTCTTGTGAACCTCAACCCCATTGACATTAACCTGCGGGCTAAGTTAATAAACGCTCTCGTAAGGTTCAACCGGTTAGAAGATGCCATTGACCAGTACCTCCAGTTAGCTGAAATCCTCTACGAAATGGCAGACCTCAAGGGGGCTATTGAAAGTTATCGCCATGCCCTGGCCCTCTCGGCCAAATTGCCCGAGAAGAACCAGTACTACGGCCTGATTCTGCTCAAACTCTTCCAACTTTACCTTCAGACAATGCATTGGAAGGAAGCCGTTAAAGTGGGCGAAAGCCTCAAAGAGATTCAGTCCGACAATATGGAGCTACGGCGCCAGCTCGTAACCCTATACAGCCGGCTGGGGATGAAGAGGGAAGAGATGCGTGAACTTGAGGAAGTAATCGCTCTTCTGCACAAAAAAGAAGGTTTTCAGGGAGTAGAGGCGTTCCTCGCAAGTCTGGTGGAAGAGAATTCCAGGGACCCCACTCTGCGCAGGATTTTGGCAAACCTTTACAAGGAGATGGGGTTAAAAGAAAAGGCAGTAGAACAACTTGACATCCTGGGGGAAATTCTGCTGGATTCAGGGGCTATTGAGGAGGCCAAGAAGACGATAAGAGAAATTATTGCTTTAGAGCCGCGCGAGGTTGAAGCCTACAGAGAGCTTTTAGAACGCCTGGGAGGTTAGGAGGAAGGATGGGAGAATGGATTGAGATTTTGAGGAACCTGACCTGGACCAACCTACTGGACATTTTCCTGGTGGCCGTTGTTTTTTATGCCCTTTTGCACCTTATCCGCGGCACTCAAGCCGTTCAGCTTTTAAGGGGAGTACTGGTAATAGCAGTGGGGGCAATGATAGTTTCGGCTCTTTTGCCCTTCACCGCCCTGCGGTGGCTGATCCGAAACTCAATTCCCGCCCTTCTGGTGGCTTTGCCAGTCATTTTCCAGCCCGAAATCCGGAGGGCCCTTGAACGTCTCGGAAGGGCGGGGTCTTTCCTGAACATGGCTTCCCAGGAAGCTATGGGGGGAAAAGTTCTGCATGAAATCGTGAAAGCAGTGGGCTCCCTGGCCGAGCACCACTATGGAGCCCTTATAGTGCTGGAAGGCATGACAGGCCTTCAGCCTTACGCTGAAACCGGGGTAATACTGGATGCTGAGGTCTCCAAAGAATTGCTCCTCACAATATTTTACCCTGGCACTGCCCTTCACGACGGAGCAGTAATAGTGCGGGGGAACAAAATCCTGGCTGCTGGCTGTATATTGCCCTTATCTTCCAACCCATCTCTCTATCGTTCCCTTGGAACACGCCATAAGGCAGCTATCGGCATTACGGAGCAGAGCGATGCTTTGGCAGTGGTGGTCTCGGAAGAGAGCGGAACTATATCAGTAGCCTACAACGGGCGGATGATCAGGCACCTGGACGAAAAGCGCCTTCTCAGAGTATTGCAGACGATTTACCGCAGACCATTCTTGCCAACGGTAAAAGCGTGATCCGGTGCAAAAGGGAAACAGATGAGGAGAACTCTGAACGAACTTGGTAGTTTCATTCTGGCTTTCATTATGGCTGTATTCATCTGGATAATAGCTGAGAGGGAGGAAAACCCCGTAATCCGTGGGGCTTTTCCCTACAAAATTCCTCTGGAAATCGTTAATCTTTCGCCCAGCCTCATAACGGTGGGCAACGTCCCCAAGGAAGTGGAACTCACGGTTGTGGCCCCTTCTGCCAAATGGAACACTTTGACCCCTGGAGACTTCAGAGCGTGGCTGGATTTGAAGGACAAAGCGCCGGGCCACCACGAGGTGGAAGTAGCCGCGAGATGTTCAGTGAAGGGAGTAAAAGTTCTGGAGGCAAGGCCTGAAAAGGTGACGGTTAAACTGGAAGAGAAAGCTGAAAGGGAAATGCCGGTGAGGGTTAAAGTTATGGATTCGCCTCCGCTCGGCTATTACATCTCAGGCACACCATGGGCGGAGCCTTCCATCGTCAGGCTTTACGGGCCTAAATCCTTCGTGGAGAAAGTGGTGGGGGTTGTAGCAGAAATAAGCATAGGTGGTAGCAAGGAAAGCTTTTCCCGAAAATCGCTCCTCAAGGCCGTTGATGTAAATGGGGATGAAGTTCCGGAGATAAAAATGGAGCCAGCAGTCGTGTCCGTATCGGTGGAAATAGTCCAGAGGGCTGGTTTCAAAGACGTTTCGGTGCTCATAAAGCTTGAAGGGCAGCCAGCTGCCGGCTACAGGATAAGCAGCGTTTCAGTAACCCCATCGGTGGTAACGATAATGGGGAATCCCGCTGTCATTGAGAAAATCCCCGGTTATATAGAGACGGAACCTTTCAGCATAAAAGGCGCCAAGGAAAGCATATCCAGGCAGGTCAGGCTCGACCTTCCCGAAGGGGTATCGGTATTGGGGAACCCCACTGTTTTGGCTTCAGTGGAAATAAAGCCCGTTGAAGGGGGGATAACTCTGGAAAAAAGGGTGGCTATCCAGGGCCTTCAGCCTGGCTATAAAGCTTCTGTGGCCCCTGAAAATGTGAAGATAATCCTGGCGGGCCCTCTGCCATCTCTGGCGGAGTTAAAGCCGGAAGATGTTCGAGTCACCGTAAACCTGGTCGGTCTCAAGCCAGGAACCTACAAGCTCAAACCCATCGCTTCAGTTCCAGAAGGGATCAAAGTGGAGAGCATAATACCGGAAACCCTGGAAGTGGTGATAAGCTATTCTTCTTAGCGGCTCCGGAGTCCAGAGACGGACGCATGGGAAAATTCCCGGAAGGAGGTGTAGCTGTGAAGCTTTCAATAATTATGCCCGTCTACAATGAAAAGGCCACCATAAGGGAAATCCTGAACCGGGTAAGGGCTGTGGACGTGGGAATGGAGAAGGAAATAATCGTGGTGGATGACGGTTCTAACGATGGAACCCGCGATATACTGGGCGAGGAAGAAAAGCGTGGTGATATAAAGGTCATCTATCACGAGAGGAACAAGGGCAAAGGGGCAGCAGTGAGGACAGGCATAGCTTCGGCCACCGGGGATTTTGTTATAATTCAGGATGCGGATCTGGAATATGACCCTCAGGACTATCCTGCCCTGTTAAAACCCCTTCTTGAGGGAAAAGCTTCTGTCGTTTACGGGTCCCGATTTCTGGGAGGTTCAGGCTCTGCCATGATTTCGTGGCATCGCCTCGGCAATAAGTTCCTCACCGCCGTGACAAACCTCCTTTACAATTCGTCCCTCAGCGATATGGAAACCTGCTATAAAGTTTTCAGAGCTTCGGTCATTAAATCCATCCCCCTTCACTCCAACCGGTTTGAAATTGAACCAGAGATAACAGCCAAAATTTTGAAGCGAGGGTACAAAATTCTGGAGGTCCCCATCCGCTACAAAGGGAGGGAATTCCACGAGGGCAAAAAGATCTCATGGAAGGATGGGTTCAGCGCACTCTGGACCCTGCTGAAATACCGATTCGCAGAATAAAGGGGGAAACATGTGTGGGATAGTAGGCTACATAGGGCCTAAAGAGGCCAGCACTATTGTCTTTGAAGGGCTCAAGCGCCTGGAATACCGGGGCTACGACTCAGCCGGGTTAGCTGTCCTGGGACAAAACGGCCAGATCACCATCCGAAAGGAAGTAGGGAAATTGGTTAACCTGGAGAAACTCCTCAAGGAGCAACCTATTTCCGGTAATATAGGCATAGGCCATACCCGATGGGCTACTCATGGTCGGCCCACTCAATACAATGCCCATCCTCACACCGATTGCTCTGGAAGAATTGTGGTGGTTCACAATGGCATCGTGGAGAATTTTCTGGCCCTTCGCCTTCGCCTTCAGGAAGAAGGGCATGAGTTTACCTCCGAAACCGACTCTGAAGTTATAGCTCACTTGGTGGAAAGCTTCGTGGAGAAAGGGGACGACCTGACTACCGCTGTTCGCAAAGCTCTGACTCATCTCCAGGGAGCCCAGGCGATAGTGGTCATGAGCTCCCTTGAGCCCGATAAGATAATCGCTGCCAGGCTTGGAAATGCGGGAGGCATAGTGGTAGGCATTGGCGAAGGGGAAATGTTTGTGGCCTCTGATATGCCTGCTATCCTGGAACACACCCGCAGAATGGTCTTTCTGGAAGATCGGGAGATGGCAGTAGTGGCCTCTTCTGGAGTTTACTACCTGAATCTGGACGGCGTGCCTCTTATCAAAGAGATTCACACCATCCCATGGGATCCGGTTGCTGCTACTAAAGGGCCATATCGTCACTTCATGCAGAAGGAAATTTACGAGCAGGCCAGGACTCTGGTGGATACAATACGAGGGCGGGTCGATTTTGAGAAAGGCGAAGTTCTCCTGGACGATTTCGGGATATCGCCCCAGGAATTCCTGAGTTTCAGGCGGATGGCCATAGTAGCGTGCGGCACCTCTTACTATGCGGGGCTGGTGGGCAAATTTCTCTTTGAAAAACTGGCGGGCATAACCGTAGAAGTTGATTACGGTTCAGAGTTCCGCTACCGAGACCCCATCATCGGCCCCGATACCCTTGTGCTGGTGATAACCCAATCGGGGGAGACAGTGGATACTCTGGCGGCAATGGAGGAAGCCCGGCGCAAGGGGGCCAAAATCGCCGCTATAGTTAACGTCATAGGCAGTCAGGCAGCCCGCCTGGCCGATGGCGTGATTTACATGCAAGTAGGGCCAGAAATAGGGGTCGCTTCCACTAAAGCTTTTACCGCTTCTCTCGTGGACCAGTATCTTCTGGCAATCCATATGGGAAAAATAAGAGGCGTTCTGAACCAGGAACAGGTGCGCACTTTGCTCGATGACCTTATGAGGCTGCCTGCTTTAGCCGGAGAAGTTCTCAAGCATGGCAGGGAATACGAGGACCTGGCCCAAAAGTTCCACGACCGGGAGCACTTCCTTTACCTGGGCAGAGCTATAAATTATCCGGTGGCCCTGGAAGGGGCTTTGAAACTTAAGGAAATCTCATACATTCACGCTGAAGGTTATCCTGCCGGGGAGATGAAACACGGTCCCATAGCCCTTATAGACGAGGAAATGCCGGTAGTGGCTATTGTAACAAAAGACCATGTATACGATAAAATGGTAAGCCAGGTTGAGCAAGTCAAAGCGCGTGGAGGGATTGTAATAGCCCTTGCGACCCGCGGGGATGAGGAAATCGCCCGGAAAGCTGACCATGTCATATATGTGCCTCCTACTCCTTACCTGCTCTCTCCCGTTGTGAACGTTATACCCCTTCAGCTTTTCGCTTACCACATGGCCGTAAGGCGCGGCTGCGACGTGGACCAGCCCAGGAATTTGGCCAAAAGTGTTACAGTGGAATAAAGGATAGCTTCGGGAATTATAGCAGCAGCTGAAGCCTGGTTTGTAACCTCTGGCAGTCCGGGAAGCAAAGCCCTACCTTTACCGATAGGGCAAATTCTTTCTTGCAGCCCGGAAAGATTCGTGTTAAAATATAATTGCCCCTGTAGCTCAGTGGATAGAGCAACGGCCTCCGGAGCCGTGTGCGGGGGTTCGATTCCCCCCAGGGGCGTTTTTATATTGCCACGAACCACACCCCCATCATAGCTGTAAGGGTTAAAATTTCCGCCCCAGGTTTTCTTTTATGCCACCCTCCAGCTACCAGGGCACAGTTCAGAAGAGCAACTGGAGCCCATACTCCGGGTCGAAGGGGATCGCCCCCACCAAGGAAAATCGTCCACATCCACCAGGCAAAACCGACAACCATCAAGAGGCAAGCGAGGGCAAACCATCGCTCGTTTCCGGGATATGTTCCTTTCATTCTCTTGGCTCCCTCAGCCAGGAAAAGGGAGAAAGTAAAAGCGAGCAATAAAGATGGGCCGCTGCCTTTTTCTAGATTTATCCAGGGCAAGATAGCTGGAACAAGAGCCAGAACGCCGGCGCCGGCCATCTGAGGAAGAAAATTAGAAGGGTAAAGGAAAGCTAAAATTCCACAACCAAAAGCTGCGGCCGCAAGGGCAGCAGATTCTCCTCCAATAGCAAGCATTGTGAACGCTGGAATAAAGGCCGCAAACCCCTTTCGCCCCGGAACTTTAAAGCCAGCCAGAGCAAAGGCTAATGCTCCGAGGATTGATACCATTCTTCCACCTTCCAGGCAAAAGAAAGAGATTTCAACGGGTCCTCCTGGACCCAGTTTATCCTGACTTTCTCTTCTTTCTGAATAAACCCGAAAACCTTCCCCACAGGGAATATGAACCACAACATAAAAGCCCCAGCCATAAGGGTGAGGCCAAGGGTTATTAGCCACAGGGAGACAACACGAGTAATCCTGACTTGAAGGGAGGCAGCGGGAGCAAATTCCATCGCCACTCCCGCCACCTCTAAAGCCTCCGGCCTCGTTATCTCCGTTTTGAAATCGGCCCTTTCGGCTCCTTCCCTGTAAACTTCCACCAGGAATTGGGCTTCAGACCTGGGCATAAGGATCATTCTGAGGATCGTACGGCGTTCAGGCAGGAATGCATACTTTTCATCGTTAGGCATAAGGAAAGGAACTGTAGCTTCCTTCGAGAACTCCCTTCCGCTGGGGTAGAGGAGGAATGACTTTTCGTCCTTAATTTTCACCT
>JANXAG010000009.1:0-48245 GCA_025062375.1 Anaerolineae bacterium
GGGTAGAGAGGGGTACGGTTAAGGTGGGAGATGAGGTGGAGGTAGTGGGTTATCGTGCTGAGCCGATAAGGACGGTGGTGACGGGTGTGGAGATGTTTCGCAAGGTTCTGGACTATGGGCAGGCTGGTGACAACATAGGTTGTTTGCTGAGGGGTGTGGAGAAGAAGGATGTAAGGAGGGGTATGGTTTTGGCGGCGCCTGGGACGATAAAGCCCCATACGGAGTTTGAGGCGGAGGTTTACGTATTGAGGAAGGAGGAAGGTGGTAGGCATACTCCGTTTTTCAGTGGGTATCGTCCTCAGTTTTACATTCGGACGATGGATGTGACGGGGGAAGTGAGGCTGCCTGAGGGTGTGGAGATGGCGATGCCTGGGGATAACCTGAGGCTCAGGGTGAAGCTTATAGTTCCTGTGGCTTTGGAGCCTGGTTCAAGGTTCGCCATCCGTGAGGGAGGTAAAACCGTAGGAGCAGGCGTAATCACCAAGATAATTGAGTAGTTTGGGGGATTCCCTGAGGAGGTGAGGCCTATATGGCCAGGCAGAAGATCAGGATACGTCTAAAGGCTTACGACCACAGAGTCCTTGATGAATCAGCAAGACAAATAGTGGAAGCGGCGGAGCGGACAGGGGCCAGGGTTATAGGTCCTGTGCCCCTGCCTACCAAAATTGAACGCTTTTCCGTAATCCGCTCCCCTTTCATTGATAAGCGCTCAATGGAGCAATTTGAAATAAGGACCCACAAGCGCCTCATTGACGTGATAGACCCTACTTCCAAGACCATTGACACTTTAATGAGGCTGAACCTTCCTGCGGGCGTTGACATAGAGATTAAACTTTAACCTCAATTCAAGCGGAGTCTAAAGATGAAAGGGATCATTGGTAAAAAGCTCGGCATGACCCGTATATTTAACGAAAAGGGAGAAGTCGTGCCTGTAACGGTGATTCAGGCTGGGCCTTGCTTTGTAACTCAGGTGAAAACTGAGGAAAAAGATGGCTACAAGGCCATCCAGCTGGGGTTTGAAGAGGTTAAGCCCAAAAGCCTGACCCGGCCTGAAGTCATGAGGTTGAAGAAGAACCATCTTCCGCCCCTACGTTACCTTAGGGAGATAAGGGTTGATAATCCAGAAGATTACCATGTGGGGCAGAAGATAACCGTGAGCATCTTTGAGGTAGGGGAGAAGGTGGACGTTACAGGCTGGACTAAAGGGCGCGGATTTGCGGGAGTGATGAAGCGCTGGGGGTTTAGTGGTGGCCCCAAAACTCACGGCCAATCAGACCGCACCAGGGCTCCTGGATCTATAGGCGCTGGTACTGACCCTGGTCGAGTTATAAAGGGGTTGCGGATGGCTGGGAGAATGGGCAATGAGAGGAAGACTATTCAGAATCTGGAAGTAGTGTTTGTAGATCCTCAGCGCAACCTCCTTGGAGTTAAGGGAGCAGTGCCGGGGGCGAGGAATAGCCTGCTCATAATAAAGCAGGCCAGGAAAACCGAGGAAAAAAGGAAGAAGTATGTATAAGCTGGAGGAGCTTATGCCGCAGGTTCCCGTTTACAACATGGAAGGCCAGGTGGTAGGGGAAATTAACCTCAGAGACGATATATTTGGCATAGAGCCTCATGTAGCGGTGATGCACCAGGCGTTGGTGAGGCAGTTGGCCAATGCTCGCCTGGGGACTCACAGCACCAAAACGAGGGGTGAGGTAAGTGGTGGCGGAAGGAAACCCTGGCCTCAGAAGCACACAGGTAGAGCTCGCCAGGGTTCCATAAGAGCTCCTCAGTGGGTAGGGGGTGGCATTGTGTTTGGCCCCAAACCCAGGAGCTACTATCAGAAGATGCCCAAAAAGATGCGCCGCCTGGCTTACAAGTCCGCCCTTTCCGTCAAGGCCAGGCAGGACCAGATCGTTATCTTGGACGAACTGCATTTTGATACTCCCAGAACCAAGGCTATGAGGGAACTTCTGGCCAAATTGCCTGTGAATGGGAGCGTTCTTATCCTTCTGCCTTCCAAGGATGAAAATATCCAGAAGTCTGCGAACAATCTGCCCAACGTTAAAACGATCCTGGCCAATTACCTGAACATAAAGGACCTTCTGGGGTACGATTACCTGGTTATGCCCAGGAAATCGGTGGAGATCATTGAGTCAATCCTGGGTAACTGAAGGGGGGTAGCCATGCACCTTTATGAAATCATCCGCAGGCCAATTGACACGGAGAAAACGAGGATTCTGGCGGAGCAGGGACAGTATGTTTTTGAAGTGGACCCGCGGGCCAACAAAATCCAGGTGAAACAAGCGGTGGAGAAAATCTACAACGTAAAGGTGGAAGAAGTGCGTATAATTAATCTCCCGGCCAAGAAGGCCCGTCGGGGTTATCGGATTGTTGTAAGGAAGCCGGCCAGAAAGAAAGCCGTGGTGAAGTTGGCTCCTGGTGAAAAAATCCAGATCTTTGAAGGAGTGTAGTGATGGGGATTAAGGTTTACAAGCCTACTTCCCCTGGAAGAAGGGGGATGAGCGTTTCCACCTTTGAGGAAATAACCAAGAAAGAGCCCGAAAAATCCCTTGTGGTCCCTCTGGAGAAGCATTCGGGGCGGAACCATCAGGGGAGGATAACTGTCCGCCATCGCGGGGGAGGCCACAAGCGGCTCTATCGCATTATTGATTTCAAGAGGGATAAAATTGGGATCCCGGGCAAAGTTATAGCTATTGAATATGACCCCAACCGTTCGGCCCGGATCGCTCTTGTCCAGTATGCTGATGGGGAGAAGCGTTACATTATCGCTCCCCTGGGCCTCAAAGTAGGTGATACGGTCATGTCGGGGCCTGAGGCTGAGATAAAGGTGGGAAATGCTCTTCCTCTGGCCAACATTCCTGTGGGGACCTTTATCCACAACATTGAGCTCTATCCCGGCAGAGGGGGGCAACTGGTAAGGGCCGCAGGAACAGCCGCCCAGCTCCTGGCCAAAGAGGGGGATTACGCTCAGGTTCGGCTTCCGTCGGGGGAAATAAGGCTTATCCATTTGAGGTGCATGGCCACCATAGGCCAGGTGGGAAATGTGGACCATGCCAACATAAGGCTGGGCAAAGCTGGAAGGAAACGGTGGCTTGGGTGGCGTCCCACTGTCCGGGGTTCGGCCATGAGCCCGAGGGATCACCCCCACGGCGGAGGGGAGGGTAGAGCACCGATAGGCCTTCCTCACCCCAAAACTCCCTGGGGGAAGTGTGCTCTGGGCAAGAAAACCCGTCGCAACAAATTTACCGATAAGTTCATAATCAAGCGCAGGAAGTAAAAGAGGCGGAGGTGAAAAGATGAGCCGCTCTCTAAAGAAGGGGCCTTATGTAGACCCCAAGCTTCTTAGAAGAATTGAAGAAATGAACAGAACTGGGGAGAAAAAGGTCATAAAGACCTGGTCCAGGGCTTCGGTAATAGTTCCCCAGATGGTGGGCCACACCATTGCCGTTCATGATGGCCGTCGTCATGTGCCTATATATATTACTGAGCAGATGGTGGGCCATCGGCTGGGGGAGTTTGCTCCTACCAGGACCTTCAGGGGGCATACCGTTAAAGAGAAAAGGACCCAGGTTAAGAAGAAATAAAGGGTGGTGAAAGATGGAAGCCTTTCAGGTTAGAGCCATAGCCCGTTACGTCAGGATATCGCCTCAAAAGGTTCGCAGGATTTTGGGACAGCTCCGGGGCAAACAGGTGGACGAAGCTTTGGCCCTTCTGGAGTTCATGCCCCAGAAAGCCGCCAGAATTGTATCCAAGGCCATAAAATCAGCCGTAGCTAACGCTGTAGAAAACTATGGGCTTTCCAGGGAAGACCTTTACATCGTGGGCCTCTTTGCTGATCAGGGGCCAACGCGGCGATGGAGGCGTTTTGCCGCCAGAGGGCGAGTGCGCCTTATACGCCGGCGCTATTCTCATTTGACCGTTGTTGTAGCGGAGAAAACATCTTAAAGGAGGTAAGCTTGGGCCGGAAAGTTCACCCTATCGGATTCAGGCTTGGCTATAATAAAGAGTGGTTCTCGGTCTGGTATGCCGAGGGCAAAGAATATGCTGAAGTCCTTCACCAGGACCTTAAAATTCGTCAGCTCATTGATAAAGAGCTGGCGGAAGCAGCGGTTTCCAGGGTAAAGATAGAACGCTTCCCCAGGCAGATTAACATAACGATTCACTCGGCTAAACCGGGCCTGGTTATAGGCCGCAAAGGAGCTGCAATTAACAAAATCCGGCAGGAAATTGAGGACCTTACTGGTCAGAAGGTTAACATAAAAGTTGAAGAAATAAAGAAGCCTGAGCTGGATGCTGTTTTAGTCGCCAGGAGCATCGCCGAACAGATAGAGAAAAGGGTTTCCTACCGCCGGGCTATGAAACAGGCTGCAGCAAGGGTCATGAAAGCTGGTGCTAAGGGTGTAATGATTCAGTGCAAGGGGAGGTTAGCTGGCGCGGAGATGGCCCGGAAGGAGACGGTGAAAGAGGGGAGAATCCCTCGCAACACCCTTAAGGCTGATATTGACTATGCTTTGGCAGAAGCCCTTACCACTCTGGGTAAGATAGGGGTTAAGGTGTGGATATACAAGGGTGACATTTTGCCCAAGAAGCCCGAATTTGAAGCTTTCCTGATCGCTGAAGAAGCTACTGCGTCAGAATGAATTGGGGGTAAAGAGCCATGTTGATGCCTAAAAGGGTTAAGTATCGCAAGCAGCAAAGGGGGCGTTTGAAGGGGAAAGCCTCCAGGGGTAATACTTTGGAATTTGGGGATTATGGCCTTCAAGCTCTTGAGCCCTGCTGGCTTACGGCCCGTCAGATAGAGGCTGCCCGCCGGGCTATTATCCGTTTCGTGCGCCGGACTGGCAAACTCTGGATTCGGGTTTTTCCGGATAAGCCCATAACCCGCAAACCCGCTGAAACCCGGATGGGCAGCGGTAAAGGGAACGTTGATCAGTGGGTGGCGGTAGTGAAGCCCGGCCGCATTATCTTTGAGCTGGCAGGTGTAAAAGAGGAGGATGCGGAGGAGGCTTTCCGCCTCGCTGCTCACAAACTCCCCATTAAAACACAGATAGTAAAGCGAGCAGAATTGGTTAAGGAGGTTTAGGCCATGAAGCCTCAGGATATAAGGGAAATGACTGATGAGGAAATCAGGGCGAAAATTGAGGAACTTTATCGGGAACTTTTCAACCTGCGCTTCCAGAAGGCTATAGGGCAGGCCAAGAACACTGCTCGCTTCAAAGAAGTGCGCAGGGATATAGCGCGCCTCAAGACCATCTTGAGGGAAAGGGAGTTAGGCATCTATCCCCCCAAGGAGGGTTAAATGAGAGAACGGCGTAAGAAGCTCGTAGGGAGAGTGGTGAGCGATAAAATGGATAAGACCGTAGTAGTTAAAGTAGAGCGCACCAAACGCCATCCCCTCTACGGCAAAGTTATAACTGTCAGCAAGAAATTTATGGCCCATGATCCCAATAACGAATGCCGTGTGGGGGATCTGGTGCGCATAATTGAATCAAGACCCATAAGCCGGAGGAAGCGCTGGGTAGTTGTAGAAATCCTGGAGCGGGCGCAGGCTTGATGGAGGGTTAAGAGATGATCCAGCAGGAAACCCGCCTCGTTGTAGCCGATAACACAGGCGCCAAAGAGATCCTTTGTATCCGGGTCCTTGGCGGTTCGGCCAAGAAATACGGCCGAATAGGGGATATTATCATCGCTTCAGTAAAAGAGGCGACTCCCGATGCTCAGGTGGAAAAGGGGGATGTGGTAAGAGCAGTAATCGTTAGGACCGCTAAGGAATACCGGAGGCCTGATGGTTCTTACATCCGCTTTGACGATAATGCGGCGGTAATAATAGACGAAAACGGCAACCCGAAGGGGACCAGGATTTTTGGCCCGGTGGCCAGAGAGCTCCGGAGCAAAGGCTTTATGAAGATTATCTCCCTGGCGCCCGAGGTGGTCTAAAGGAGGAATTATGAGAAAAATAAAGAAAGGCGATACCGTTGAAGTCATAAGTGGCGACGAAAAGGGCAAGCGAGGGTCTGTTCAGAAAGTTATCATTGGCAAGAGAAGGGATGGCTCCCGTGACCCCAACGATGTACGGGTCATAGTATCGGGGGTCAACCTGGTGAAGAAGCATCAGCGTCGCCTTCCCGGGGGGCGGGGCCGAACTCAGTATGGGATAATTGACATTGAAGCGCCAATTCACATTTCCAACGTGGCTCTGGTCTGCCCGAAGTGCGATAAGCCCACAAGGGTGGGTTTCAAAGTCTTTGAAGACGGAACTAAATCCCGCTTCTGCAAGCGCTGTGGCGAACTTATTGACTGAGGAGGCAGAAAACGCTATGGCCAGGGTTATGCCGAGGTTGAAGGAGCGTTACATAAACTATGTCATCCCGACCATGATGCAAGAGTTTGGTTATAAAAACGTAATGCAGGTGCCACGTCTGGTTAAGGTGGTGGTAAATGTTGGAGTGGGGGAAGCGGTCCAGAACCCGAAAGCCATAGATGCGGCGATGCAGGACCTGGCCATCATTACTGGCCAGAAGCCCATCGTCCGCAAGGCCAGGAAGTCCATAGCGGCTTTCAAGCTGAGGGCTGGCACTCCCATTGGGGTTAAAGTTACCTTAAGGGGCAACAGGATGTATTATTTTCTGGACAGACTCTTCAATGTGGCTTTACCTCGGCAGAGGGATTTTAAGGGAGTGCCTCCCGATTCCTTTGACGGGCGCGGGAATTACACCCTGGGGCTGAGGGAGCAGCTGGTCTGGCCCGAGATCGATTACACCAAGATTGACAAAGTCAGGGGTATGGAGATAACCATCGTGACCACTGCTAAAACCGATCAGGAAGCTAAGAGGCTCCTGGAGCTCCTAGGGATGCCTTTCAGAAGGTAAACTTTTGTGGCAAGGGAGGAAATAGTGGCCAGGAAATGCATGAAATACCGGGAAATGCGCAGAAAATACGCTGTCAGAGTGAGAAATCGCTGTGAACTGTGTGGGAGGCCGAGGGGTTATATGCGGCGTTTCAAGCTTTGTCGCATTTGTTTCCGCAAGCTGGCCCTTGAAGGCTTAATCCCGGGTGTAATCAAGGCCAGTTGGTGAGGAGGTGTTAGCATCATGACCATGACAGACCCTATCGCCGATATGCTTGCTCGCATAAGAAACGCCCTTATGGCTAAGCACAGGGAAGTCAAGATACCCAGCTCAAAAATGAAAGTGGCCATAGCTCGCATCCTCAAAGATGAGGGCTACATTGAGGACTTCAAGGTTACCAGGGACAAACCCCAGCCCATGATAGTCATAACCCTTAAATACGATGAGAAAGGCAAGCCTGTCATAATGGGTCTTAAGAGGATAAGCAAGCCCGGCAGAAGGATATACGTGGGGAGGAAGGAGATCCCCAGGGTATTGAGTGGGATGGGGATTGCTATCCTCTCCACTCCCAAGGGGGTAATAACGGATAAGCAGGCCCGCAGGCTCAAAGTTGGGGGCGAAGTGATATGTTACGTTTGGTAGGAGGTCAGCCGTGTCCAGGATAGGCCGAAAACCGATACCCATCCCACCAGGGGTGGATGTAAAAGTAAACGGTCTCACCGTTACCGTGAAAGGCCCTAAAGGTGAGTTGACCAGGACTTTTCCTGAGGGAGTTACAGTGGCTGTTCAGAACGGCCAGATTGTGGTCGGAAGGCTCAGCGATGACCGCCGTCACAGAGCCTTTCACGGCCTAACCAGAGCCCTTTTGGCTAACATGGTGGAAGGGGTAACCAGAGGGTTTGAGAAGAAGCTGGAGATAGAAGGTGTAGGATACAAGGCTGAGTTGCAGGGGAAAGACCTGGTGCTCTGGGTGGGGTTTTCCCACCCTGTCAGGATTCAACCCCTGCCCGGGATAAGTTTTGTGGTGGATAAAAGCGGCCGCGAAATTACAGTTCAGGGCATAGATAAAGAAAAAGTTGGAGAGATGGCGGCCATCATTCGCAGGGTTCGTCCTCCTGAGCCTTACAAAGGCAAAGGGATAAGGTATGCCGGAGAACAAATCCGCCGCAAGCAAGGAAAGGCTGGAAAGATAGGCAAAGGAGGCAAGAAGTGAGCTGGGAGAAGGATAGAGCTGAGGCTCGCAAGAGGCGCCACAGGCGTGTGCGCAAAAAAGTCTTTGGCACACCCGAGCGCCCACGCCTTAACGTTTTCCGAAGCCTTAAGCACATATACGCTCAGATTATTGATGATACCATAGGCCATACCATGGTAGCGGCTTCAACCCTTGACCCCGCTATCAGGGAGAAGATAAAGGGTAAAACCAAGACCGAACAGGCCAGGGAAGTGGGGCGCCTTCTGGCCCAGAGGGCTCTGGCCAGAGGGATAACCAGGGTTGCCTTCGATAGAGGTGGATACAAATATCACGGTCGGGTCAAGGCTCTGGCCGATGGTGCTCGTGAAAGTGGGCTGGAATTCTAACAGGAGGGACCAAAGATGGATTTTATGGAAGAGTCCAGGCTATTTGAGGCTGAGGAGCTTGATGAAAGGGTGATAGAAATAAAGCGCACGGCTAAGATGATGAAGGGTGGCCGTCGCTTCCACTTCCGTGCCCTGGTGGTAGTGGGCGATAACAAAGGCCATGTGGGCATAGGGATGGGAAAGGCCACTGAAGTCCCTGAAGCCATCCGCAAGGGGCTGGAAAAAGCCAGGCGCAATATGGTAAAAGTTAACATCCTGGGCAATACCATACCCCATCCCGTTGTGGCCAAGTTTGCTGCCAGCAAAGTTCTCCTCAGACCCGCTACTCCGGGCACTGGGGTCATAGCTGGCGGGCCTGTTCGGGCTGTTCTGGAGGCAGCGGGGATAAAGGATGTGCTGAGTAAGGCTTTCGGGAGCACCCAGCCTGTGAACCTGGTCAAGGCCACTCTGGCCGCCTTAATGCAACTCAAGGATCCAGCGGAGGAGGCGAGAAAGAGGAACAAGCCTCTGGAGGAAGTTCTTCCCTTCTGGATGAGGAGGCGCGAAAATGAAGGCCGGGAACGGTAAAATTCGTATAACCCTGGTAAAGAGCCCTATAGGCTACTCCAAAGAACAAAAGGATACCCTCAAGGCCTTGGGGCTCAGAAGGCTCTGGCAGACGGTGGAAAAGGAGAAAAGCCCTGCGATTTTGGGGATGGTGAATAAGGTTTCTCATCTGGTTAAGGTGGAGGAGGTGTCATGAAGCTTCAGGATTTGCGCCCTCCCAAAGGGGCAAAACACAGACGGAAAAGGGTGGGTCGGGGCAACGCCTCAGGCCATGGAACTTACTGTGGGAGAGGGATAAAGGGGCAAAATGCTCGCTCTGGTGGGAAGATGCCTCCTTACTTTGAAGGAGGTCAGCTTCCTCTGGTCCGGAGGCTTCCCCATAAGCGGGGATTTACTAACATCTTCAAGGTTTATTATACCCCAGTCAATCTGGAAAAACTGAACGAATTTCCGGCTGGGGCTGAGGTTAATCCTTCTGTTTTAGCCGAGGCTGGCATTATAAAATCCAAAAATGAGCCTATAGTCATTTTGGCCAGAGGGGAAATAGATCGGCCTCTGGTGGTGAAGGCCCATCGCTTTTCCCAGAAAGCCAAAGAGAAAATCCTCGCAGCGGGGGGTACTGTGGAGGTTCTTCCCCTCAAAGGGAGGTAAAAGATGATTCAGGCGCTAAAGAGTGCTTTTCGTTTCCCTGATCTGCGCAAAAGGATACTTTTCACCCTGGGGATAATAGCCCTTTACAGGCTGGTGGCCCATATCCCTGTGCCAGGGGTGGACCCTGTGGCCATTAAAAAGCTTTTTGAGGCCAGCCATCTCCTGGGCTTTCTAGACATGTTCTCAGGCGGGGCTATGTCCAGCTTTTCCATTATCGCCATGGGTGTTTATCCCTACATAACTGCTTCCATCGTGATGCAACTTCTGATCCCTCTTATACCCCGGCTGGAAAAGCTTGTTAAAGAGGGAGGGGAAGAGGGGAGGCGGAAAATAGAGCGTTACACCCACTGGCTTACAGTTCCACTGGCGGCGCTTGAAGCTTTCGGCCAGGGGATTTTGTTGGCAAGAGAGGGGGTCCTGGCTAACTTTGGCTTGGCTCCTGACACTTTGCTTCCCACTATTGCTACCGTAATCACCCTCACGGCCGGGACCATGTTCGCCATGTGGCTTGGCCAACTCATTGATGAAAAGGGCATAGGAAACGGCATCTCCCTCATAATCTTCAGCGGTATAGTGGCACAGGTGCCTTTAAGGGTGGGAAGGATACTGATGAGCAGGCCTCTTGACCTTATCCTCTTCCTCATCATAACGGCCATAACGGTTGGAGCCATAGTCTATATCCAGGAAGCTCAGAGGAGAATACCGGTCCAGTACGGGCGCCGGGTCAGGGCAATAAGAGGCAACAGGGTCCTGGTAGTGGGGGGGCAGGGAACTCACATCCCTCTGAGAGTTAACTCGGCGGGGATGATCCCTCTCATCTTTGCCCAGAGCTTCCTTCTTCTGCCTGCCACCATCTCAAGCTATCTGGTTTATGCTCCCAACAAAGTGGTGTCCAGCATAGCGGCTGGAATGAGTCAGGCCTTTGACCCCAGGAGCAACTTTTACTGGATAGCCTACTTTTTCCTGGTAGTGGCCTTCACCTATTTCTATACCGACGTCATCTTCAAGCAACAGAATCTGGCCGAGTTCCTCCAGAAGCAGGGAGGCTTCATACCGGGGATCAGGCCAGGAAAGAGCACTGAGGACTATCTTAACAAAGTGTTGCAGCGCATTACTTTCGCTGGCGCCGTTTTCCTTGGTTTAGTAGCTATTCTCCCCTGGATTGTGAGGGACGTCACCGAAACCCAGGTCATGCTTCTTACCAGTGCTGGTCTTCTGATCGTCGTGGGGGTTGTCATAGATACCATGCGGCAGCTTGAGGCCCAGCTTATCATGCGCCATTACGAAGGATTCCTGAGAAGGTAGTAAAATGGTCCAAAGACCCCTCTACGTCGTTCTCATAGGAGCCCCGGGGGCGGGTAAGGGCACTCAGGCTGCCCTGTTGGAAAAGGAGTTGGGTATCCCTCACATCTCTTCGGGAGACATGCTAAGGGAGGCGGTGGCTAAGGGGACAGAACTTGGTCGCCTGGCCAAAAGTTACATGGATCGGGGAGAGCTTGTCCCCGACGATGTGATGGTCAAAGTGGTGCTGGAGCGCCTTTCCATGCCTGACTGTCAAAGAGGAGCCTTGTTGGACGGTTTCCCCCGAACTCCGGAGCAGGCGAGGGCGCTGGAAGAGGCGCTGGCTAAAGAGGGGAAATTTATATCCTTGGTCCCTTACATAAAAGTTTCAATGGAGAAACTCCTGGAAAGGCTTGCAGGCAGATGGATTTGCCGTAATTGTCAGGCTGTTTACCATCTGGTCTATAACCCGCCCAAGGAAGACTTAAAGTGCGATTTGTGCGGCGGGGAACTTTACCAGCGTGAAGATGATAAGCCGGAGACGGCCCGTCGCCGTCTGGAGGTCTATTTCGCCCAGACGGCCCCCCTTATAGAGCACTACCGTAAGGCTGGTATCCTTCGGGAGATAGATGGGGAAAGGGGGATAGAGGAAATACATCGTGAGCTTGTAGCCCTTTTATCCGAGGTCCAGAGGCGAGGGGGGGATGATAATCCTTAAATCGCCGAGGGAAATAGAGCTTATGCGGGAGGCCGGAAGGATAGTAGCCCTTACGTTGGCAACCCTGGCTGAAAAGATCAGGGAGGGGGTGACAACAGCCCAGCTGGAGGAGTGGGCCGAAGAGGTAATTCGGAAAAACAGGGCGGTTCCGTCTTTCAAGGGATACAGGGGTTTCCCCGCTTCCATATGCGTATCTGTCAACGAGGAGGTTGTGCACGGAATTCCTGATCGGAGGCGTGTTATCAGAGAAGGCGATGTGGTAAGTATAGATGTAGGGGTCATATACAAAGGCTACCACGGTGATGCGGCTGTGACCCTTGGGATTGGTCAGATAACAGAAAGAGCGCGAGAGCTCATAGAAGTAGCTAAGGGGGCTTTGAATTCAGCTATCGCTGCGGCCAGGGCGGGGAACCGCCTTGGTGATATATCTTGGGCCATCCAGAGCTATGCTGAAAGCAACGGTTTCAATGTGGTAAGAGAATATACGGGCCACGGTATAGGGCGTCACATGCATGAAGACCCCCAGGTTCCAAATGTTGGGGTACCTGGTAAGGGGGTGCTCCTGAGGCCCGGTATGACCTTGGCTCTGGAGCCCATGGTGGTAGCTGGCTCCTGGGAAGTGGAAGTCCTCCCGGATGGCTGGACCGTAGTGACAAAAGACAAAAGTCTGGCAGCACATTTTGAACACACCATCGCCATAACTGATGGGGAAGCTGAAATCCTTACAAGGCTCTAAAGGAGGGGGCAGAGATGAAAGTGCGTCCTTCGGCGAAGCGTCGTTGCGCCAAATGCAAGATCATAAGGCGCCGTGGGGTTGTTAGGGTGATCTGCGAGAACCCTAAACATAAACAAAGGCAAGGCAAATAGGAGGTTAAAGTCATGGCCCGTATTGCTGGCGTTGATTTGCCCAAGGATAAGCGTGTGGAGGTGGCCTTAACCTACATTTACGGCATAGGTCTCCCCACCAGTCAGAGAATATTGCTGGAAACTGGCGTAAACCCCAGCACCAGGGTTAAGGAACTTACGGAAGAAGAGATAAGCCGCATCCGCGAATATATTGAGAAAAACCTCAAAGTGGAGGGAGACCTCCGCCGAGAGGTAGCGATGAACATAAAGCGTCTGATAGACATTGGTTGTTATCGGGGTATACGCCACAAGCGCAACCTTCCGGTGCGCGGTCAACGCACCAGGACCAACGCTCGCACCAAGCGTGGTCCTCGCAAGACTGTGGCTGGCCGCGGGCGCAAGCGCGGTGCCAAGAAGAAGTAATGGGAAACCCTGGCGTAACTGCTCGCCCGCTTTTGGGGGCTTGCTTCGCTATTGCAATGGGGCGCGGTTATTGCGAGCGAAGCAAAACGCTTTCCCGGTTGCATAGGGAAGGTGGTTATGTTAGAAAATTAAACTTTGTGAGGAGGAGGTATGGCTCAGAAAAAGGCAAAGCGAACTAAAAGGAAAGAAAGAAAAATTCCGCCTGTAGCTCAGGCTCACGTCCAGGCTTCTTTCAACAACACCATCATCACCATAACGGACCATCAGGGTAACACGATAGTGTGGGGAAGTTGTGGCACTCTGGGCTACAAGGGTTCTAAGAAGAGCACCCCATATGCGGCGCAGATGGCTGCCCAGAAGGTGGCCGAGCAGGCCAAACAGCTGGGCATAAGGGAAGTAGATGTTCTCATTAAAGGACCGGGGCCTGGTCGGGAGGCAGCTATAAGGGCTTTCCAGACTGTAGGCCTCAAAATCCGGTCTATAGCCGATGTAACTCCCATACCTCATAATGGATGTAGACCGCCGAAGCGGAGGAGGGTGTAATGGCGAGGTATACTGGTCCGACCTGCAGAATTTGTCGGAGAGAAGGGATAAAACTTTATTTGAAAGGGGAGCGTTGCTATACATCAAAATGTGCTATGGAGAGGAGGCCATATCCCCCTGGCATGCATGGCCCTGAGAGGCGCAGAGTTAAGCTTTCTGACTATGGGATCAGGCTTAGGGAAAAGCAGAGG
Organism: Anaerolineae bacterium; assembly: GCA_025062375.1. Taxonomy (NCBI): domain Bacteria; kingdom Bacillati; phylum Chloroflexota; class Anaerolineae; species Anaerolineae bacterium. Next base: position 13,632 of record JANXAG010000009.1, read on the forward strand.
CTTCGCCGGATTTATGGGGTTGCGGAGCGCCAGTTCCGGCGTTACTTTGAAATGGCCTCTAAGGCCAAGGGGATGACAGGGCCTACTCTCATTACCATCCTGGAAAGGCGCCTTGACAACGTCGTTTACCGGCTTGGGTTTGCTTCTTCCAGGCCTCAGGCTCGCCAGCTGGTCGCGCACGGTCATTTCACCGTTAACGGCCGCAGGGTTGATATCCCTTCATATCTGGTTAAGCCTGGCGATCTCATAGCTGTAAAGGAAGAAAGTCGAGATAAACCCTACTTCAAAGCTCTGGCAGAAACTCTGGCCCAGACGAGTGTTCCTTCTTGGTTGAGCCTTGATCCATTGACTATGAGCGGGAAGGTGCTGGAGCTTCCCAGACGTGAGGACATAACCGATATCCAGATCAAAGAGCAGCTGGTGGTGGAATTCTATTCCCGGTAGTAAAGACGGAGGGGGTAAATTGGAGAGGTTTTTGCCTAAAATTGAATGCTTAGCTGAAGCGAGAAACTACGCTAAATTCTCCATAGGCTATCTGGAAAGGGGATTTGGAACAACCGTGGGCAACGCCCTGCGAAGAGTGCTTCTTTCTTCCATCCCGGGCGCGGCTGTTACATCTGTAAGGGTTAGTGGGATCTACCATGAGTTTGCGCCTCTCCCACATTGCAAGGAGACGATGCTGGAATTCATCCTCAATGTAAAGAAAATAAGGCTCAAACTCCACGGCGAGGATTCCGCCAGGCTGAGGATCCAGGTCACCAGAGCTGGTGAAATCACAGCTGGCGACCTGGAATGCCCTCCCTATGTGGAGATAGTTAACCCTGAACAGTATCTCCTGACGGCTGACTCCGATGAAGTTGACCTGGATATAGAGATGACGGTTCAAAGGGGCAAAGGGTATTCCCCTGCCGAAGAGCGCAAGAGGCTTTCAGTGGGAGAGATAGCAGTTGATGCTATCTTTAACCCGGTAAGAAGGGTTAGCTTTGAGGTTCAGAGTGCACAGGCGGGGCACCTCAGCAAGCTGGAGCGCCTTATCATGGAGATATGGACCGACGGGACTATAACTCCTGAAGAGGCTTTGAGGACAGCAGCCAGCATACTGGTGCAACATTTTTCCTTTTTAGCTGAAACAAAGCCTGTCCCCAAAGTGGAGGTGGAAGAGAAGCCTGAAGAGGTAATTTCTCGTCAGCTCTATGAGATTAGCCTTGATGATCTTGGGCTGAGCACCCGGGTTTACAATGCCCTTCGCAGGGCTGGCATTTTCACCCTGGGGGAGATACTGGAGAGGCTTTCCCAGGGCAAAGAAGGTTTCAATGATATAAGGAACTTTGGCCCCAAGGCCTATGAAGAGCTTGTTAAAACTCTTGAGGAAAAAGGTTTTCTGAAAGAAATTCCAGGGGTGGTAAGCTAAAATGAGGCACAGAGTTGTCAAGAAAAAATTGGGTAGAAGCGTGGGACATCGTCGGGCTCTTTACAGAAGCCTGCTCACAGCTCTTTTCCGGCACAAAAGGATAGAGACAACCCTGGCTAAAGCCAAAGCGGTGCAGCCCCTGGCGGAAAAGCTCATAACTATAGCTCGCCAGGGAGATCTCCACTCCCGTCGCCTGATAGCCGCTTACCTCTGGGATAAGAAAGTGGCAACGGAGCTTTTCCGGGAGATCGCTCCCAAATATAAAAACAGGCCCGGGGGTTACACTCGCATCCTGAAGCTTGGCTTCCGCCAGGGCGATGGAGCGGAGATGGCCATTCTGGAGCTTGTGGAATGAAATGGCCCTTTACTTTAAAGCCGTTCTGGAATACGATGGCACAAGATACCTTGGGTTTCAGCTTCAACCCCATGGGCCTACTATTCAGGGGGAAATTGAGCTTGCTCTTTACAAACTCACAGGCCAGAAGGTGAGGATAAAGGCCGCTGGCCGGACTGATGCCGGGGTTCATTCGATGGGGCAGGTGATAGCCTTTCGGGTGGAATGGAAGCACTCTTTAGAGGATTTGCACAGGGGGTTAAACGCCCTTTTGCCCGAGGATATTGTGGTGAGGGAACTGACCCTGGCCCCCGAAGGCTTTCACCCGCGCTTTAGCGCTTTGAGCCGGGAATATCGCTACACAATTTTGAATACGCCCTGGCCATCGCCCCTGCGGGGGAGGTTTGCCTATCATTTCCCGGGCAAGCTGGACCTTGAGGCCATGCAGAAAGCGGCCTCCTACTTTGTGGGGGAGCACGACTTTGCTTCCTTTGGGACTCCCCCGAAGGGGGAAAATACGGTTCGTCATGTTTATCGGGCTGAGTGGCGGAAGGAGGGAGATTTCCTGCACTTTGAAATAGAAGCCAATGCTTTTCTCAAGCGTATGGTCCGGCTCATGGTGGGGACTCTTCTCCGAGTAGGAGAAGGTAAGATCCCTCCGGAGGAGGTAAAAGCTATCCTGGAAGCGCGGGATATAAGCCTTTCTGGCCCTGCAGTCCCGGCCCGTGGCCTGTGCCTTGTGAGAGTAAACTATCCTGAGGGAGGGTGAAATTGAGGCAGAGGACTTACAGGGCTAAACCTGAGGAGATAAAGCGAGAGTGGTATCTTGTAGACGCTGCGGGCAAGACCTTGGGGCGTCTTGCCTCCGAAATAGCTAAAATCCTTAGAGGGAAGCACAAGCCCATCTACACCCCGCACCTGGACTGCGGCGATTATGTGGTGGTCATAAACGCAGCGAAAATCAAGGTTACCGGCAAGAAGCTTACCGATAAGATTTACTATCGGCATTCGGGCTACATGGGTGGCCTTAAGGAAATTCCCCTGTGGAGGATGTTAGAAGAACATCCCGAAAGAGTTATAGAGCTGGCGGTTAAGAGGATGCTTCCCCAGAACAGGCTTGGGCGGAAAATGATAAAAAAGCTCAAGGTTTACGCCGGGGAGAATCATCCCCATCAAGCTCAACAGCCCAAGAAACTGGAAATATAAGGAGGGAGAAGGAAATGGAGCAACAGTTACGTTACTATTACGCTCGCGGGCGGAGGAAAGAAGCGTCAGCTCAGGTTCGCCTTTATCCAGGCGGAACCGGCAAAATAATCGTAAATGAGAAACCCCTGGAGGAATACTTCCCGCTGGAAAGAAATATATTGAACGTTTTGAGCCCCCTGAAAATCACTGGCCTGGAGGGCAAATTTGACATAACAGTGAAAGTAGAGGGCGGAGGGGTTTCAGGGCAAGCCGATGCCATAAAGCTTGGGATAGCAAGGGCTTTAATCCTTTATAACCCTCAATTAAAGCCTGCCCTTAAGCAATATGGCCTCCTTACCCGGGATCCCAGAGAGAAAGAACGCAAGAAAGTGGGCCTCAAGCGTGCTCGCAAGGCTCCCCGCTACAGCAAGCGTTAAAGATTAAGACAAAAACCAGCATAATTCAAAAAATAAGGGGGCTGTCTCTTCCAAGACAAGCCCCGTTTTTTCCTCAAGTGGGCGGTACAGGAGTTGAACCTGTGACCTCCTCCTTGTAAGGGAGGCGCTCTGACCAGCTGAGCTAACCGCCCATAAAAATTATAGCACAATACAAAAATTTTTCAAACCGCAGGCTCCACAGCCGTAGTCTCTATAAATCTCTGTGTATTCGCCCACAAGCAGGGCCCGAAAACCAAAAGGGGTAAAAGTTGACAACAGAGGGCCTCAGGAGGTAAAATATTTGTGAAAAAAAGTACAAAATTCAGGGTAAGCCCTATGGTGCTTTAAAAAGAGAGGTCCTATGAAAACCGAAGCTTTGTTTTGGGCAATTCACATACCGCTTATGGTTCTTTTCCTGATCGGCCTGGCCGATGTCGTAGGAGTCTGGCTTCGGGGTAGGGTAGAGGGTGTTGGGGATCTTCCGGTTAAAAGGAAGTTCATCACCCTGCTGGGCCGGGCAATTAAAACCATTTTCAGCCGCCGCTTTCTCCTTTTCCTGAAAGCGTTTATAACAGAAGCCTGGTTTAACCGTCGCCTCTGGCAGACCAGCCGCTGGCGCTGGCTTAACCATTTCCTTCTCCTCAATGGCTTCCTCCTCTTGACAGCTCTTTCAGCTCTGGCAGCTCTTTCGGAAAAAGTCCTCTACCATTTATTCCACCTTGGGCACATCCCGTGGATTTCCATGTGGTACACTGCCGACCACCCGCTTATAGCGTTCTTGAACGAAATCGGGGGGATAATGATGACAGTGGGACTGCTTTTTTACACCATCCGCCGCTACGTGGTTCGCCCCCCGCAACTCCGCACCGGCCCTATGGATACCTGGATGGTAGTCGCTCTTGGGGTTATCCTCCTCACCGGCTGGATAACGGAGATCGTTCGTCTGAACGCTGGATACGAAGGGACTGCCCCATATCTGGCTTTCATTAGCTACCCGCTTTCCCGCCTGGTCTCCGGGCTGAATCTTCCCTGGAAGAGTCTCTTTGAGTGGCTCTTTCTGGCTCATGGCCTATTTGTTTCCGTTGTCATTGTCACAATTCCCTATTCCAAATTCTTCCACGCTGTTGCCACGGCTCTAATGGCTACGTGGGATGGAGTTCAGCAGGAAACGGCAAGGGGCCACGCTGCAGATAGCCCTGTTACGTTTACTTTTCAGCAACTGGTGGCCCTGGATGCGTGCACCCGGTGTGGGGAGTGCGTGCGGTGGTGTCCCACTTTCGCCGAAAAGCCAGAGCTGGATGCAATTACTCCTCTGCGTAAGATTGAAACGGTCCGGCGGTTTGTGCGGCGGCAGTATGGCCTTATCGCGCGTTTCCTGGGGCCTCGTCCGCCCGGGCCGGAGGAACTCAGGGTTCATTCGAGTGGAACATATGATTGCACCCTTTGCGGGCGCTGTGCTGTGGTTTGCCCGGCTTACATCCAGACTCGTCCTCTGTGGATTGCTATGCGTGAAGACCTGGTTAAGCAGGGTGTTTATCCGGCCATCTTTGACCGGCTTCGGGAGACTTTCCTGACATCTCACAACATTTCAGGTGATGATAACGCTAATCGGCTCATATGGAGCCAGAACCTGCCCGGGATCCCGGAAGGTGTTATCAGGAAGGACCGGGCTGAGGTGGTATATTTTGTCGGGTGCGTTGCCTCATTTTACCCCCAGTGTTATTCCATCCCTCAGAACGCGGTGCAGCTTCTGGATAGGGCTGGAGTGGATTACATGACGCTGGGGGATGAGGAGTGGTGCTGCGGTTTTCCCCTGATCATCGCTGGAATGGGTGAGGCGGTGGTAGAGACCGTGCGCCATAATCTGGAAGCCATACGTCGGACAGGGGCAAAGCGGCTGGTTACGGGGTGTCCATCCTGCTATCACACCTGGAAGCACGATTATCCTCGTATTTCAGGAGAACCCCTGGGTTTTGAGGTGTTGCATCTGACGGAGCTATTAGTAGAGTTGCTCGAGGGGGGACATCTTCCGCTTCGCCCCTTGGAGGAAACAGTTACCTACCATGATCCCTGTGATCTGGGGCGAACGAGTGGGGTATACGAAGCACCACGTCAGGTCATCCGGGCCATTCCAGGGATCACACTGGTGGAGATGGAGCACCACCACCAATATTCTCTCTGTTGCGGCGGAGGTGGTGATGTGGAGATGGCGGACAAGGAGCTGGTGACTGCGGTAGCGCGGCGGCGCCTGAAGGAGGCTCAGACGGCAGGCGCCAGAATAATTCTTTCAGCCTGCCAGCAGTGCAAGCGCACTCTGACCGCCGCGGCTCGCCAGGAAAAAGTCCGCATCCGGGTGATGGACGTGGTGGAGCTTGTGGCACAACAGGTTTTATAGCACTGGGGCATTAATTTGCCCTAAAATCAAAGAAATCAGGAGGGAGCCATGAGTAACGAATTGCAGATTGATGCCTATCCACCGGCTAAAATGGCCAGCCGCATGGAAGAAGTTGGGGTTACCAAAGCCAACATGGATTTCTGGACCATGTTCGCCCTTGCTATTCTGGCGGGGGCGTTCATTGGCACGGGGGGCATATTCCTCACCACGGTAACAACCGGATTGAGTGCGGCTGGTGTGCCTTTTGGCCTGGTTCGTTTGATAGGGGGCCTGGTTTTCTGCCTCGGCCTGATTGCGGTCTCTGTAGCCGGAGCGGAGCTATTCACTGGCAATAACCTCATCATAATGGCATATGCCAGTGGCCGGGTAACAACCGCTCAGCTTCTGCGCAACTGGGTTATTGTGTATGCGGGGAACTTCGTCGGCTCTATCCTTACCGCTCTGGTAATGTTCCTGACGGGTCAATACATGTTTGCTTCTGGTGCGCTCGGATTGAATGCCCTTTCCATTGCCGATGCCAAGTGCAACCTGGGGTTCATCCAGGCTATTGCGCTGGGCATTATGTGCAATGCTCTGGTGTGCCTGGCTGTCTGGCTATGCGCTTCGGCTCGGTCCACCACTGATAAGATACTCTCCATAATCTTCCCCATCACCGCCTTCGTCGCCGCCGGATTTGAGCACAGCATCGCCAACATGTATCTTATCTCCATTGGCCTCTTTATCAAATCTTGGGCGCCTCCTGCTTTTTGGGAAGCCATCGGTAAGACCCCTGCAGACTTTGTCCATCTTACTTGGGCGGCTTTCTTCCTCAAAAACCTGTTGCCTGTCACCATTGGGAACATTATCGGAGGCTCTGGTTTCGTAGGACTAACCTACTGGTTTGTCTACCTGCGCCCGAAGAAGAAGGTGGAGCTTGTGCCAGGAGTAGCACCGAGAATTCTGGTGGTTGATGACGACGCAGACTTTGTGGACCTGTGCCGCATGATCCTCACAAAGGAGGGATACCAGGTCAGTGCAGCCAGCGACGGACAGCAAGCCCTGCAGATGATGCGGAATGAGCGGCCAGATCTGGTGTTGCTGGACATAATGATGGCAACACCTCTTGAAGGCGTGGCAGTGGCGCGGGAAATTGCTTCCGATCCTAACCTTAAGACACTCCCCGTGGTCATCGTTTCCAGCATTGATAGCAGCCAGTATGCGAGCCTTCTTCCCGATGATGTGCACATACCGGTGGATGCCTGGATCAGCAAGCCTATAGATCCGGACCATCTTTTGCGCACTGTCCGTCGCTTCGTAAAGGGCCGATAAAGGGGGGCGCCAGGCGCCTTAAGGTGCCTGGCGCTTTCTTCCGTCAAGTTGTAAAATTCTTTTTGGAGCTAATAGATGAATGCTCCGGTGCGTGTTTTAGTTGTAGATGATGAAATTGGTATCCGTGAAGGATGTCGGCGGGTTCTTGGTCCCCGGGGGTTTGAAGTAGATGTAGCGGAAAATGGCCCTGTGGGCCTCCGGAAACTCAGAGAATCCCGCTATGATGTCCTTTTGTTGGATATAATAATGCCTGGCATGAGTGGCATGGAAGTCCTCCACCAGGCTCGTCAGATAGACCCCGAGCTCATATGCATTGTTATTACTGGCTATGCCACTGTAGAGTTGGCAGTTCAAGCGATTCGTGAGGGTGCTCATGACTTTATTGCCAAGCCTTTTTCCGCTGATCATCTATTGCAGGTAATTAACCGGGAGCTGGAACGCCGAGCTCTGCGCAAAGAAGCAGAGAAGCTTAAAGCTCTTGAAGAGGAAGCCCGAGAACTGGCTCGCACCAAGGCGGAACTTCAGAAGCTGGAAGCAGTGGAAAGCCGTTTTATGGTCTCTCTAGTCCATATACTGAGAGCTCCCGTGGCTGTTATCCAAAATACGCTCCAGCTTATCCGAAAGGGTTACATACCGCCAGAGGAAATACCGGAGACTCTGGAACGGCTTGAAATTAGGGCAGGAGAGTTGCTGGAAACACTGGATGATTTATTGCTCCTGGCCCACCTCAAAGAAAGAATTGGCCTGAGCCAAACAGAGATAACTTCCCTGGCGGAGGTCCTGAACGAGGTTTTAGTCAGCTTGAAGCCCAACGCTGATCGCCAGAGGTTGACCATGAAGGTGGATGTGCAGGATTCCCCAAAGGTGCGGGCTAATCCGGCTCATATCAGAGCCCTGTGGAAACACCTTATAGATAATGCGATCCGTTACACCCCTTCTGGTGGTCATATAACCATCTCCTTGTGGGCGGACAAGGAGCGGGGCCTGGCCATTGGAGCTGTCTCTGATACCGGAATTGGCATCCCAGCAGACGAAATTCCCCGTATATTTGAAGAATTTTATCGGGCTCAGGAGGCAAAACGCATGCGAGAAACGGGCACGGGCCTGGGTCTGCCAATTGTCCGGCAGGTGCTGGAACTGTACGGCGGAACCATTGAGGTGGAATCGGAAGTGAGCCGGGGGAGCACCTTTCGCTTTATGCTTCCTCTGGTAGAGGATCAGGATGAAATTAAGCTTGCTTAAAGGTTTTTTGGCAGAAAGGGGTGGAAAATGAGGGAAATTTTCTTGCGGCTCTTAGGTGGACGGTTGCGGACAACTTTGACTATTTCCTTTGCGCTCGTGGCGGCGTTGACGGTAGGATTGAACGCCCTGGTTGTTTCCTGGGTGATCCATGAGTATTTGGTCTCTGCTGAGGCGGAAAGGATAGCACGGGATATGAAATTGGCCGAGACTCTATATCAGCTCAAACTGGACGAGATTGCTGCTATCAGCCACCGACTGGCGCTGGACCCTTGGGTGGTGGAAAACTTCGCAGCTGCAGCTAAAGGAGATCCTGAAGCGATCCAGATCATTGACCGGCAGATTACCAATAAAATCATAGTGCTGGCTCTGGGTGGCACTCATCTTATTGCCATCCTGGATACCAAGGGAAACCTGGTGACCGGGAAAGTCCTCTGGCCTGATGGAGAGATCTCTCCCCCTCTGACTGATGGCTACTTTGGTGACCTTCCTATAGTCCGCACTGTGCTGGAAAAAGGCAAGCCTCTGGCTTCTACTGAGATTATTCCTGCGGAAGTCCTGGCTCAGGTAGGATTAGATAAGCAGGCTTATATACCATTGCTGGAAACCCCATTAGCCGCCCCGGAGCCCTTTGACCCTCGCGAAGGAACAGCGGGATTGGCCCTGGTGGGAATTTCTCCGCTCAGAGACAAGTCGGGGCAACTCATTGGCGCAATTCTTTCGGCTTACATGTTCAATAACGACTATACTTTGGTGGACCGGATCAAAGAGGTTGCCGGGATAGATACTGTCACTATCTTTTTGGGTGACCTGCGGGTTTCTACCAATGTGACTGATGAAGAGGGGCGACGTGCTATTGGCACCCGTATTTCTCAAGCTGTCCGTAAAGTTGTTTTGGAGGAAGGACGGGAGTACGTTGGGCGTGCCTTTGTTGTGAAAGAATGGTATATAACTCGTTATGAACCACTGCGGGACCATATGGGCAATGTGGTTGGTAGTCTGTATGTGGGCGCGCGAGAGGCTAACTTTCAGGCGCTGGTGCAAAAATTTAACCAGCGGGTTGCGCTGATAGCCATCATTTGTATCCTGCTGGCGGTAGTTATAGCCTTCCCTATCAGTTACCTCTTTACTTTGCCAATTACTGAATTAGTAGTAGCGCACCGCCGTCTGGCGTCAGGGGATATGTCTGTCCGGGTTAAGATCCACGGAAATGGCGAATTAGCGGCATTGGGTCATTCGTTCAATGTTATGGCTGAAACACTCCACCGCACCCAGCAGGAATTGCTCCACAAAGAGAAGTTGGCTTCTATGGGTCAACTGGCCGCTGGCGTGGCTCATGAGTTAAATAACCCTCTGGGCACCATTATGCTCTTTGCCGATGCACTTCAACGGGAGCTTCCGCCCGATGACCACCATCAGGAAGATGTGAAGATGATTTTGCAAGAGGCTGACAGGGCTAAAAAAATAGTTGCCGGCCTTCTTAACTTCGCTCGCCAGCAGGAAATCTTAGCTCAGGACACTAACTTGCATGCTCTTCTGGACCAGGTGGTGGAGAATCTCCGGCACCAGCCCATTTTTGCCGAAGTAGAAATAGTCCGGTGCTACGATCCAAAAGTCCGCATTATTCAGGCAGATCCCGCTCAACTGCAGCAAGTGTTCATTAACCTCCTTACAAACGCTGCAGAGGCCATAAATGGGCCGGGCACCATCACTATCACTACGCGAGCATTAGACGGACAGGTAGAAATTTCTATTTCTGATACCGGATGCGGCATCCCTGAAGAAAACATGAGCAAGCTTTTCACCCCTTTCTTCACCACAAAGCCTCCAGGAAAAGGCACGGGTTTAGGCCTTTCCATAGTTTATGGCATAATTAAAATGCATCGTGGGCAAATTTCTGTCCAGAGCCAGGTGGGCAAGGGGACGACTTTTACCATTACTTTGCCAGAAAAGTGGATGGGTAAAATGGAACGCGCTATCCCGGCTTCAGAGGAGATCATCGGTTAAGGTGATGAAAGATGAATGAGCCTCCGCGTATTCTGGTTATAGACGATGAGGAGGGCATTCGGGCAGGCTGTCAGAGAGCTCTGGAACCAGAAGGTTACATCGTAGAGACCGCCGCTACAGGCCAGGAAGGGCTACGACGTTTCTTAGAGGGCAGTTTTGATCTGGTCTTAATTGATATATTCCTGCCTGATATGCGTGGCATTGACCTTTTAAAGCCTATGCTGGAAAAGGACCCCGACGTTATATGCATAATCATCACCGGGTATGCTACTATAGAACTGGCGGTCCATGCTATCAAGGCTGGAGCTTATGATTTTCTCTCCAAGCCCTTTTCCGGTGATGTGCTGCGGTTAACGGTAGCCCAGGGCCTGGAGCGGCGCCGGCTTTCTCTGGAGGCAAAGCGCCTGCGGAAACTTGAAGAGGAGGCGCGTGAACTGGCGCGAGCTAAAGAGGAGCTTGAGCGGTTGGACCGTTTCAAAACCATGTTTATGTTTACAGTGGCCCATGAGCTTCGGGCGCCCTTAAATGCTCTCCAGAGTTTCCTTTTAGCCATTATCAAAGGATACATCCCACCTGATGAGTGGAAAGAAGTGCTGGAACGTGCTGTCCAGAGGACGCAGGACTTGCTAAATCTGGTGGATGATTTACTCAAGTTGGCGGCAGCGAAAAGCGAAAAAGGGTTAGAAAAACGGGAGTCGGTCTCTCTGGCAGAAGTCCTGGAGAAAGTATTCCCTCTCTTCAAAGCTGAGGCTGAGGCCAAAGGTATTAAGTGCGTTCTGGAAATCCGCCAGCGTCCGATAGTCCAAGCTGATCCAGACCAGATGGCTCAGGTTTGGAGTAACCTCATATCTAACGCAGTAAAATACACGTTGCCTGGAGGGCAGATACGAGTAATACTGGAAGAGCGGGATGGGTGGGCTATTGGAACAGTGGAAGACACTGGTATCGGCATTGCACCTCAAGATCTGGATCGCATTTTTGAGGAATTTTACCGTACCCCTCAGGCTAAGAAAATTGCACCTCGCGGGACAGGATTGGGGCTCCCGTTGGTCAAGTCCATTGTAGAAGCGCATGGCGGAAATATTACAGTGAACTCGGAATTGGGACGCGGCAGCAGTTTCGTGTTCCGGCTACCTGCCTCCGAGAGCTGAGAAATTTTGGCCATTAAAAGAGCGCCAAGCTTCAGGTGATGCCTGGCGCTCTTTGCGTTCACCAGAACACCAGATAGGGCTACTTTTTCAGCTTTTCCTCTATCAACGCCAGCAATTTATCCGGGTCAATTGGTTTGTGGATCCACTCATCCGCTGGGGCGTACTCGCCCGCAGGGACCACCCCCTGAGCACGCGCTCCGGTGAGCGATGTTACCATAATAACCGGAATATCTTTTAACTCTGGGTCTTTGGCCATCTCACGGCTGACGTCAAGCCCGTCCAGGATGTAAGACATCATGATGTCAAGGAGGACCAAGTCTGGTTTTTCCCTCCGCATCACCCGGAGCGCCTCTCTTCCGCTGGCAGCCGTAAGGACTTCATGGCCCTTGGATTTTAGAATCCGTTGCGTCAGCTTTATAAAGTCCGGATCATCGTCCACTACCAGAATCCTGGCCATTTTTAATCCTCCTTCCCCTATTAATGCTTACCCCGTTTCTTAGCTTCCCAGATTTCCATCGCTCGCCTGGGTCCATAGAACCACTTGGCATGGTGTTCAGCAGCGTAATCTGCTGAGGTTACCCCAAAGCGCATGCTTACCAAAGCACCCCACATCAAAGGATGTGCTACTGCCAGATAAAGGTGAACCATCAACATGCTCACGGATAAAATCATTGCCAGGTCATGAAGCACCACTGCCAACTGGAAGATGCTGGGAGAAACAAACCCTTTCCCAAACCACATCGTCAAACCGGTTACCCCAAATATTGCCCATGTTATCATTGTCACCAGCCCGAAGAGTTTCTCGCCGGCGTTGAATCGGCCCTGAGGGGGCATGGCCTCATGCCTGCCGAAAAGATAATAAGGTATAGCTCCCTTCAGCCAGCCTATGTCCTCTTTTTCTGGTAAGAAGTCCCGGACAAGCATTATGAAGCGGCGGGGCTGCAAGATAGCATAGACAATGGGCACGAGGCCAAAAAAGACCGCCGCAATTCTGTGGACGAGGCGAATAAATATGCCTGCTTCTCCCTGAGCCAGTGGCTGGAGGAAGGGAAAATACATGATCATCCCGGTAATGGCCAGGGGTACAAAGGCTGCGGTGTGAACCCAGTGGACTATTCTCTCCATAAGGGTGTATTTGGGAATCCACTGAATGGTGATAATATCGGGCTTACCTTTGATTTGAACGCTCATTTCACTTCCTCCATTCGGATATAACGGCGGGCAATGAGGAAAACGACCACTATCCCCAAAATGGCGGCTCCAAAGGCTACTTCTCCCAGGGGCTGGATCAGCTTCTGCCAGATGGAGGCAAGCTCCGGTGTGCGTGGAACAGAGGGCAATCCATATTGTTCTGGTTCATCCAGCAGAATGCTAAGCCGGTGCAGCCCACCTGCCTCTTTTTCCCCGTAGAGGCGGGCATTTATCCCCTGAGCCTGTAACTCGGCCACCCGTGCCCGAGCTTTTTCCAGCAATTCTACCCGTTTGCCCCAGTTCAGGGCGCCCACCGGGCAAATTTCCGCACAGGATGGCCCACCAATGCCCCTCCAGATACGGTCCTGACAGAAAGTGCATTTGGCGGATTTTGCTCTTCCGGTGAATACATTTACAACCTGAAGATGCGGAACACCATAGGGGCAGAACTGAGTGCAGTAGCCACAACCGTTGCACTTATCCCGATCTAAGGAAACAAATCCCAGCGGGTCATGTGAGAGCGCACTTGTTGGGCAAACGATTACGCATGCGGCGTTAGTGCAATGCATGCACTGATAATTGAAAAAGTGCCACCCTTTTTCTGTCCGCTTTAATTTGATGATATTCCAGGTGATAGCTGAAAGGCCCAAAGGGGACTCATAAATCCTCATGGGGTCTGTGCTTTCTGGGGGGAGCTTGTTCCACCGTTTGCAGGCCATTTGGCAAGCCCGGCAGCCGACGCATTTCAATGGATCAAAGAGAATTGCTAAGCGCTCGGGAGAGACCGCTGAAGTTGATACCGTCTCGGAGCGTGGATTTGTTAGCAAGGCACCCAGACCCAGAGCTGAGAGGCCCAAGAATTCCCGACGGGTCATGGTTCCGCTCATTTTTCACCTCCCTCAGCGGGTTGAATTCCCCAGCGTTCTAACTCGGCCAAAATGTTCCGGATCACCGTTTCCATCTGAGCGGCGACGATCGGGGTGAGTTCCAGCCCTACTTCCAGGGAAGCGGGCTGAACTCCCCAGAGGACCAGTTCGGAAGGATAGCGATCCAGGAAACGAGCCGTTGCCAGGAGGTCGCTCAATCCCATCTGGTGTGAAGAGTACTTCAGGCTTAGAACAGCTGGAATTTCTTCTCCTTCCAAACGAACCACTGTGCCCGGGGGAGCTCCTATCTGAACAGCATCCACGATAAGTAATCGGTCCGCTTTTTCCACGTAAGGTAAAAGGTCCAACGCCAGCGTTCCGCCATCCAGGATTTCCACCTCCTGCGGGAACTGATACCGTTCCCGCAAGAGGTGGACTACGTGAACCCCGAACCCGTCGTCGCTCAGGAGGAGGTTACCTAAACCTAAGACCAGAGTCTTCATGGACAGGCCCAGTCATTCAGGCGGATCCGGGTTACCTCCCGGCCCTGGGCATCCGTCACGTGGACGGCGCAGGCCATGCACGGGTCAAAGGAATGGATGGTGCGCAGAATCTCTATGGGCCGCTCCGGGTCAACTACGGGGGTTCCCACCAGTGAGGCTTCATAAGCCCCAGGCTGCCCTTGGGCGTCTCGTGGGGATGCGTTCCAGGTAGAAGGCACGACTGCCTGGTAATTGGCTATCTTGCCGTTTACGATGCGCACCCAGTGGCCCAGGGATCCGCGCGGCGCCTCGTGAGGCCCCCACCCCTGCGCTTCCTTAGGCCAGGTGGCAGGATCCCACTTTTCCCCGTTGTGGATCTGAAGGTCACCCCGGCTGATGTTATCGGCGAGTTCGTCAACCCACGCATTTAATTGCTCAGCGATAACTAGAGTTTCAATGCCGCGCGCCGCTGTCCGGCCCAGGGTGGAGAAGAGAGCCTCAGGCCCTACCCCCAGTTGCGTAAGGACACTGTCCACCAGTTCCTTTACGCGCTTGTGGCCAGAGGCGTAAGCGATCAGCATTCGGGCCAGCGGGCCAACTTCCATAGCTTTTCCATCATACCGTGGGGCCTTGAGCCAGGAGTATTTGCCGTCGGTGTTGAGGTATTCGTAAGGCGGCTTGGGACCAGTGTAGTTGGGGATGGTCTCCCCCTCCCAGGGATGTTTGGCGACAGTGTCCCCTTCGGTGTACTGATACCAGGAGTGCGTCACATATTCGGCGACCTTCTGCTGGTCCAGCGGGTAGACCCTGCTCAGATCCCGGTTGAGGATAACGCCTGAAGGGAGGAAGAAGTTCCCTGCTCTGTCGGGATACTCGCCGTAGGACAGGAAGTTGCCCAACCCTTCACCGAGTTTCGTCCATTCGTCCTTGTAGAAAGAAGCGATAGCCAGGAGGTCGGGGATATAGACCTGCTGGACGAAGGTGAGGGCTTTGGTGAAGAGTTTCTTCAGAAAAGCCAATTTATCGGCATTCAGTGCAGTTTCGCTGTCGGGGTCCACCGGGATTGCCATGCCGCCCACCAGGTAAGTTTGCGGATGGGGGTTCTTTCCTCCCAGTATAGCATGGGCCCGGATAACGTCCCGCTGCCAGTCCAGTGCTTCCAGGTAATGGGCCACAGCCATCAGGTTGGCTTCGGGCGGCAGACGGTAAGCGGGGTGGCCCCAGTAACCGTTGGCGAAGAGACCCAGCTGGCCGCTTCGCACAAAAGCATCCAGCTTTTCTTTGATTGTTCGGAAATAGTCGGGGCTGGAGTTGGGCCAATCAGAAATGGACTGTGCCAGCTGGGCTGTCTTGTCTGGATCAGCTTTGAGGGCGCTGGTAATATCCACCCAATCCAGGGCATGGAGATGGTAAAAGTGAATGACGTGGTCCTGAACATACTGAATTCCAGCGATCAGGTTCCGGATAATGCGGGCGTTATCCGGAATCCATATTCCAAGGGCATTTTCTACGCTTCGCACGGAAGCGAGGGCGTGCACCGTCGTTCAGACCCCTCATATCCGTTGAGCCATCAGCCAGGCTTCGCGTGGGTCACGGCCTTTCATAATGATTTCCAGTCCCCGGAACATTGTGCCGGAAGCCCATGCTTCGGTGACGCGGCCGTCTTCCACGCGAGCCTCAATGCGCAGGTGGCCTTCAATACGGGTGATAGGATCAATCACTATTTTCTGAGCCATGGGACTCCTCCTCTTTCTTCTTTGTCAGCTGGTAGAGTGCAACAGTTCCGGCCACGCCGGCCGCTACTCCCACGGCAGCACCAATAGCTCCTGCCGCAGTTGGGGATATTTCTACGACAGGCTTTACTTCAGGATAGGCTGTCGGTGGCGTCAGGACGTGGATAGGAACGGGCTCGTAGGCAGGCATCTCCCAGAAGTTAGGAGCAGCACAGGCAATACAGCCGTGGCCTGCGCCCACCGGCCAGCTGGTTCCTTCATTCCACCGGATGGAAGGACAGTTCTGGAAAGCTACAGGCCCTTTGCAGCCCATCTTGTAGAGGCACCAGCCGTTGCGGTGGCCCTCATCGCCCCAAGCTTCTACAAATTCTCCAGCATCAAAGTGGCCGCGTCGCTCGCAGTTATCGTGGATGCGGCGGCCATAGGCGAAGAGAGGCCGTCCCAAATCGTCCAAAGCAGGCAGTTCTTTGAAGGTCAAATAGTGAACTATTGTAGCCGTCAGGTTATCCGCGTTCATAGGGCACCCCGGCAAGTTGACGATGGGCACTCCGGAAATGATGTCTTTTACACCCTTAGCTCCGGTGGGATTAGGAGGTGTCGCTGGCCAGCCGCCGTAGAAAGCGCAGGCTCCTACGGTGATGATAGCTGCTGTGTTTGCTGCTGCTTCTTTTAGAATTTCCAGCGCTGATCGCCCGGCAATGCAGCAGTATACCCCGTCATCTTTGACTGGGATGGAGCCTTCCACGACCGTAATGTATCCGCCTTCCCGAATAGTATCGTGGAGGGACTTTTCAGCGGCGTGGCCTGAGGGAGCCATGACCGTTTCATGGTAGTTCAGGGAGATAATATCCAGCACCAGTTCAGCGACGGTGGGTCGGTTAGCGCGCAGGAGGGACTCAGTGCAGCCCGCACAATCTTGAAATTCCAGCCAGATAACAGATGGTCGGCGGGCACTTTCTAATGCCTGGGCAATCTTAGGGGCCTGGTCTGCCGGGAGAGCTAATATTCCAGCCATAACCGTGCAGAACTTCATAAATTCGCGGCGAGTAATGCCCCGAGCAGCCAGTTCATCGGCGATGTTAACTCTGGAACTCATAGAAGCCCTCCTTTGTAAAAGTCGCTAAACTGCCACTATTATGCAATATAATTTCTGAATTGCCAAATCAAAACCCGCCCATCCCACGCATCGGCAGGAGGAAAAGAGCAAAGGTTGAAATTCAGCGCGGGATCTTTAACTAATGCTGGGGGGTTTCTTATCCCTTTCCACGAAAGGGCCAGGGGGAAAATTTGGGTTCCCTCAGACGCACACATCAGGAGGATAGCCCAACTGAGTAAGGCTATTTCCTTTGTATTCACTCGCTCGGCTATACAACGATGTAGCTTTACCTTTAACGCGTGGGCCTCTGCCATTTTAGCCCCGTCTATGCCTCGCCCGGCTTGATAGCATTATATCAAATATAACAAAAACCGTCAAGTTATCCCCCAGGTCGGTGAACTCCCGCGTGTCTTGGTTGTCCATCCTCTGGAATTTGCTCCTGAATTTGGAAGTTTTGCGGAAACCAAGGGGTTGTGTTATCCTGTGTTACGATTTGCGGTTTGAGGGTGGAAGCGTGGGAAAAGGGTTTTTGATTTTTGATGCCCACAATGACCTCCTCCACAGGGCTTTCGTGAGCTCCATCAATATCCTCAAAAGGAGCAACAAGGGCCATTCAGACATTCCGAGGCTTATGGAGGGGGGAGTGAGCGCTCAGGTTCTGGCCCTCTTCATTCCAACCGATGAGCTCTCTTCAGGGCCCCTGCGTTACACCCTTCACCTCATGGATATATTGTTCAAATCCATAGAAGAAAGCAACGGACAGGTTATTCTGGCCACTAAAGCGGCGGACATAAAGAGGGCGAAAGAGGAGGGGAAGCTCACCATTATCCTCTCCATGGAAGGAGCTGAAGGTCTGGAAGAGGATTTTTCCGTGTTAAAGATGCTATATCGTCTCGGGTTAAGGATGTTGGGGATTGCCTGGAGCCGCCGCAACAAGGCTGCCGATGGAGTTACCGAGGAGGGACTTGATGAAGGGCTTACCCCCTACGGCGTGGAGCTGGTAAGAGAGCTAAACCGTCTGGGCATAGTCATCGATGTGAGTCATCTTGCTCCCAAAGGGGTAGCCCAAGTCCTTAAATTGAGCAAGCACCCTGTGGTGGCATCGCACTCTAACGCTTATGCCCTCTGCCCTCACCACCGCAACCTGACCGATGCTCAGATTAGGGCCATTGCTGAAAAAGGTGGGGTGATAGGAATAAATTTTGTGCCTCGTTTCCTTACCCCGAGGCCTGAAAAAGCCACCCTTGAAGACGTCTTGGACCACATTGAACATATCGTTAAAGTTGGGGGGGTAGACTGCGCAGGATTAGGTTCAGATTTTGATGGTTTCACCGATCCTCCCCCCAAGGGGCTTGAGGATGCCACCTGTTTTCCCCGCATTGCCGATGGCCTTCTGAAAAGAGGTTACAGTGAAGACCAGGTGGAAAAAATCATGGGGGGCAATTTCCTCAGGGTTTTCGAGGAGGTGGTGGGATAACTTCAAACTCTATTTCCTGGCTCTTTAGAACCTTACCCCCCAGATACCCCAGGGCCCAGAGCCGGTGTTTCCCCTCTTGCAGGGGCCACATAAAGCGATACGGCGGGCTTTCGAGAGAGGCAACCCTTACCCCATCAATTACTATCTCAACTTTATCCAGCAGGAGCGCTGTTTCCACGAGGATCTCAGCCCTCTGCTCTTCCACAGGAACTGAGCTTACCAGACGATAGCGGGAATTGGGTCGCGGATTCACGATTAAGATGGGCCCCTCTTCTGCTGACTTTTGGTGGAATACAGGAAGCCCCTGCTCCCTTGCCCAGGCATGGGCCTCGGGAGGAAAAACGATTACCACTTTTTCCATCACCCTCTCCGGTGGTGTGGAAGGCAAAGCAGGAAGGCCTGTAAGGAGATCAATCCGCACGAGCTGGTGTAAAGAGCAGGTTTCAGTGGGTTCAGTCCCGGAGATAAAAAGCTCTTTGCGGCGATGGGGACAGTGAGAGGATGGCCGCTTTCCTGAAAGAGAACAGACTTCCACCTCCACTATCCCATGGGGCCTCGGAAAATTCCGGGAAGGAATGTTTCGGTGAACTTTTTCCATGAAATCGTGCCATATGGGCGCAGCTCCCGTTATTCCGCTGACTTCATACATAGGGGAATGATCCGCATTGCCCACCCACACCCCCGTTACCAGCCTTGTGGTGTAGCCTATGGTCCAGTTATCGCGCCAATCGGTCGTGGTGCCGGTCTTTACGGCGGCGGGGTGGCTAAGGTTAAGAACGCTTCCCCGGCCGAAGCCTATGGCCCGGGCTTCATCGTCTGAAAGGATGTGTGTTATAAGATAGGCTATCCTTTCATCTAAAACGCGAAGGCCTGGGCGGGGTTCAGCTTCCCAAAGGGTTTTGCCCGTGGAGTCTTCTATTCTGACAAGAGCGAAAGGCATAACCCTGTAGCCACCGTTGGCAAAAGCGGCATAGGCGGCGGTAAGCTCCAGCAGGGAAACTTCTCCTCCGCCCAGAGTTAAGGATAAGCCATATCGCTCTGCATCCTTTAAGGTGGTGATGCCCAGCTCTCTTGCTAACTTCAAAACCTTTTCCACCCCTATCTCGTGGATGACCCGGACGGCTGGCACGTTGAGGGATGAGCCGAGAGCTTCTCTCAGGGAAACGGGGCCGTGAAACTGACGGTCGTAGTTTACAGGCGTGTAAGGCCTGCCTTCAGCAGTGAGGAAAGTTGTGGGGACATCCAGAAGCATGGTGGCAGGAGTGTAACCTTCGGCTAAAGCTACAGCATAGGTGAAAGGCTTAAAGGCTGAACCTGGCTGACGCGGAACGAGAGCCATGTTCACTGCACCGCTTATGGAAGAATCAAAGAAGTTCGGACTCCCAACCATCGCCAGAATTTCACCGGTAAAGGGGTCAAGGGTCACGAGCGCGGCGTTCTTAACGTTATGAGGAGGTCTTTCATCGGTCAGGCGTTCCAGGTGCCTTCTGATAACTTCCTCTGCCTCGCGCTGGAGATCCAGGTCAAGGGTGGTATACACATGGAGGGTTCCGGAGGTAGGAGGAAGAGGCAGATGCTCCAGTTTTTCCTGAACGAAGAAGACAAAATGGGGAGCCTGGATTGGGAAAGGGACTGGAGCAAATCGCAATTCTTCGTTCAGGGCGAGCTGAGCTTCTTCCCGGGTAATGAATCCGTTTTTCACCATCAAATCCAGCACGACTTTGAGCCTGGCTTTTGCCCCCTCCGGATTCTGCAGAGGATTACAGGCCGATGGGCACTGCGGTAAGCCTGCCAGCAACGCTCCCTCCGCCAGAGAGAGCTCTCTAACCTTTTTGCCAAAGTAGGCTTCAGCGGCGGCCTGGATTCCATAAGCAAAGTTACCGTAATAAACGTGGTTGAGGTAGTAGGAAAGGATCTCATCCTTGGCATAACGCCTGGTTAAAAGCCAGGCCAGGAATACCTCCCGGAGCTTACGGCGGAGGGTCCTTTCGTATCTTTCTTCGGGAGTCAAGATGAAGTTTCGCACCACCTGCTGGGTAATAGTGCTTCCCCCCATTATAATATCCCGCCCTCTTATGTTGGCGATGATAGCCCTCAGCACTCCTTTGGGGTCAAAGCCAGGATTGGAGTAAAAAGATGCGTCTTCAGTAGCGATGGTGGCCTGGCGGATGAAAAGGGGTATTTCTTCCAGAGGCAAAGGTGAGTATTTACCACTATAAGGCCCGGGGGCTTCGTAAAGGAGCCGTCCTTTCCGGTCGTAAAACCTCACGCTGGAAAGGCCGGGAACTTCTGAGGGGAGGGTGGGAGCTGGTAAACCTTTGAGGAGCCAGGCGAGAAAACCCAGCAAAAGGATCAGAAAAACTAAAGAGAGCCAGCGCTTCATTTCCGATTCAACTCATAGATAATCCGAAGCCCTTTCAGGGTAAGCCACGGGTCTACTACCTGGATAACCTTGGTCTCCCGGGCGATCAGGGGCGCGTGAGAACCGGTGGCAATAACCTTCATATCAGGCCCCAGTTCTTCCCGGAAGCGGGCTACCATTCCTTCCACAAGCCCCGCATACCCGAAAATTAAGCCCGACTGGATGCTGTGGGTGGTGTTAGTGCCTATGGCTTTTGGGGGGCGTTCCAGCTCAACTCTGGGCAATTTAGCTGCGTGGAGGAAAAGGGCTTCCGCGGCTATGGCGATACCGGGAGCAATAGCGCCTCCCAGATAATCCCCTTCTTTGGAAATAGCGTCAAAGATGGTAGCAGTGCTGAAATCCACCACGCAGGCAGGGCCACCGTAAAGACGGAAGACAGCAGCAGCATTGGCCACCCGGTCAGCTCCCACTTCTCTGGGGTTTTCGTAGCGGATCCGAACCCCTGTTTTAACCCCTGCTCGCACTACCAGAGGAGTGAGGTTGAAATAACGGCGACTTATCTCTTCAAAAGTTGAAGTTATGGGCGGGACCACACTGGAAATGACCAGACCTTCCACCTCTTGGGGGGAGCGACCAGCCTGGGAGAAGAGGGAGAGGATAAGGATGGCGTATTCATCTGCGGTTCGGTGATGCTGAGTGGATATGCACCAATGAGAGGCCAGTTTCTCCCCTTCCCACAGGCCGACAGTTATCTTGGTATTGCCTATGTCTATCGCCAGGAGCGCGCCCATAGCGCCTTTCCTCAACAGTTTGCACTGATTGAATGATAGGGCAACTTCTGGAAAAAGGCAAACCCGCAAATGAGCCTGCAGAACCTTCAAAAACCGTTGACAAAAAAACTGAGCTGAGGTAATATTTGGTAGCGCGCCAGGAGGAGGTTTCTTTGAGGTTGAGGATATGGGAGCGGTAATTTCTCTGGAGAAAATTTTCCTCAATCCACTGGCCAGGAGGGTTGAGGAGCTGAGCGGCCAGGATCTTCTGGCCTGTTATCAGTGCGGAGAATGTTCAGCCGGGTGCCCTGCTGCTTTCGCCATGGATCTCCTGCCAAGTCAGGTTATTCGTCTTCTCCAGCTGGGCCAGGTTGAAGATGTCCTTAAATCGGCCACTATCTGGTTCTGCGCGGCTTGCCAGGCCTGTTACGCCCGTTGTCCCAAAGGGGTGGACCTATCAAGGATTATGGAAGCCCTGAGGGAACTGGCGATGGAAAGGGATGGAGAACGCCTCAAATACAATCAAATTCCCGAAGAAGAACTGGATTCTTTTCCTCAGCAGGCAATAATCGCGGGCTTCAGAAAATATACCCTTTAGGAGTTTTCCCGATGACTGTCCTTAGAACCGGCGCAGAACCCTTCTGGAGTTTGCTCCCGAAACCGCGCAAATGGAGGAGGGTTCGTGAAAGTCAGCTATTTTCCGGGATGCACCCTTAACACCAAGGGCAAAGGGTTTGACCGCTCAGTCCGCGAGGCGATGGCTGTCCTGGGGGTTGAACTGGAGGAGCTTCCCGATTGGAACTGTTGTGGGGCCTCTTTTCCCCTCCTTGTGGACAATTTGCTGGATCTGGCAGGCCCGGCCAGAATCCTCGTAGCTGCTTCTGCCCGGGGGGAGAAACTCACCACCGCTTGCACCACCTGTTACAACGTCCTTAAGCGGACAAACCGGGTGCTTCGCCTGGACCAGGAGAAGCGGGAGAGGCTCAATTATTTCCTTGAAGCCGATTACCAGGGCCAGGTGGAAGTGCTGGATGTGCTTCAAATCATCAGAGATGAGGTTGGATTTGAAAGAGTAAAGTGGGAAGTAAAGAAGGGCCTCGCAGGTTTGAGGGTGGCCTGTTATTATGGGTGCATGGTCCTTCGCCCTCCGGCCGAAGTAGCCTACGATGACCCCGAAAACCCTCATGCCCTTGACGACCTCATGGCTTCCTTGGGAGCTGAGCCTATCCTGTGGGGCGGGAAAGTGGAATGCTGTGGTAATTATCTGGTGGCTATCAAGCCTGAAGTGGCTATGGAGATGAGTTACAGGATTATATCTTCTGCCTTCCGGGCAGGGGCCGAGGTTATTGCAACCAATTGCCCGCTGTGTCAATTTAACCTGGATCGGTGGCAAAAGGACCTGATGGTAACTAGGGGGGGCTTCAGGCCCATGCCTGTGCTTTATTTCACCCAGCTTTTGGCTTTAGCCCTTGGCCTTGACCCCAACCATTATGAACTGGATAAGCATTACGTTGACCCAAGGCCCCTGCTCAGGGCAAAGGGGTTGTGGAATGAATCAGGCTAAACAGCGCCTTGCCTGGGCCCTTATCCTGACCAGCGTGATTCTGGCCACTGAGGTTGCAGGAGGGCTGTGGACCAGAAGCCTGGCTTTGCTTTCCGATGCTGCTCATGTCTTTTTTGATATTCTGGCACTGGGTTTCAGCTACCTCGCCCTGCGATTGGCTTCACTGCCTCCTGACGACCGTTACACTTATGGGTTTCACCGGGTGCAGGTGCTGGCCGCACTGGTAAACGGAGCCACCCTGGTCCTGGTGGCCTTCGGTATTTTGCGCGAAGCCTGGGAACGGTTCCTCCATCCGGAGAATATACTGGCAGGCCCCATGCTTGTGGTGGCATTGATAGGTTTTGGCATTAACCTTCTGGTAATCCTCATCCTTCGGCGCCACGACCACCACGACCTTAACGTCCGCAGCGCTTTCCTTCACGTCCTGGGCGATACCCTTTCCTCTATTGGTGTTATCGCCGCTGGAGCGATCATTTTCTTCACCAGGTGGTTCTGGGTGGATCCCCTCATCAGTGTGTTCATTGTGTTGATCATCCTGGCAGGATCTGGAAGGCTGCTGAAAGAAACAGTGCCAATCCTTATTGAAGGGATGCCGGCGGGCATCAGAGCTTCCCAGGTGGCCGAGGCTATGCTTCAAGTGGAGGGAGTGCAGGAGGTGCACGATCTACATGTTTGGACCATCAGTCCCGGGTTCGTGGCCCTAAGCGCTCATGTGGTCCTGGCTGACCAGGCCCTCAGCCAGGCTCAGAGCATTATGGAGGAACTGAAACACCTTCTGACCGCCAGGTTCGGGATTGAGCATACAACGATTCAATTTGAATGCCAAAGCTGCGGACAGGGAACGTCTGTTTGCGTTGTAGGGATGTCGCCCTGGTCAAGAGAAAAGGGAGAATCAAACCATGCCCATTAAGCGGGCTTTGATAGTAGGAGCAGGCATAGCTGGGATACAGGCTGCCCTGGACATTGCCAATGCTGGTTATGAAGTAATCCTGGTGGAAAGGCTCCCGTCCATTGGGGGACATATGCTTCAGCTTTCCGAAACTTTTCCCACGCTGGACTGCTCCCAGTGCATCCTCACCCCTCGCACTGTGGAAGTGGGTCGCCACCCCAGGATTAAGTTGTACACTTACTCAGAGGTTGAATCAATTGAAGGCGAGCTCGGGAATTTCAAAGTGCGCATCCGCCGTTATCCGGCTTATGTGGACTGGGACCTCTGCACCGGTTGTGGGGTGTGTCAGGAGAAGTGCCCCAAAAGGGTGGTTTCCACCGATTTTGAGAGGGGAATAGGCAAACGCAAGGCCATCTACACCCTGTCCCCTCAGGCTGTCCCCAATAAGCCGGTTATAGACGCTGAAAATTGCCTTTATTTCACTCAGGGCAAGTGTCGGGTGTGCGAGCGCTTTTGCCCCGTCGGGGCCATTGATTATAGCCAGAAGGAGAAAACTTTTGAAGAAGAAGCAGGGGCTATAGTCATAGCCACCGGTTACGAGCTTTTACCCCTTTCGGAGCTCGGGGAATACGGGGCCGGGACCATACCGGACGTAATAGATTCTCTGGCCTTTGAGAGGCTTCTCTCAGCATCAGGCCCCACGGGGGGAAAAGTTGTGCGCCCTTCTGACGGGAAAGAGCCAAAGGTGGTGGTTTTTGTCCAATGCGCCGGCTCCCGCGATCCCGAGCGCCATAAGCCTTATTGCTCTAAGATATGCTGCATGTACACCGCAAAGCACGCCATGCTCTTCAAACACCGGGTCCACGATGGTCAAGCCATTGTCTTCTACATAGATATACGCTCGGCAGGGAAAGGCTATGAGGAGTTCATCCACCGGGCGGTGATGGAGGACCAAGTCCTTTACATTCGGGGGAAGGTAGCTCGCATCTACCGCGAAAACGATAAAATCATAGTGCGGGGTGCGGATACCCTCTCGGGCAGGCAGGTGGAAGTAGCTGCCGATTTAGTAGTTCTGGCTGTGGCTATGATCCCACGCCCTACCACCACGGAATTAGCTGAGAAACTGGGGATAAAGGTGGACCAGCATGGCTTTCTGGTAGAAGCCGATGGAAACCTTGCCCCGCTGGAAAGTGGCCGCCCAGGGATTTTCCTGGCTGGGGCTGGCACAGGCCCCAAGGATATACCGGAGACCGTATCCCAGGCCAGTGGGGCGGCAGGCAAAGTGCTGGCTCTCTTTTCACAATGGAGTTGAGGTAGAGAAAGATGGCTCGCATAGGGGTTTTCATCTGCCACTGCGGGTTTAACATAGCCGGAGTGGTTGATGTAAAGCAAGTAGCGGAGGAAATTGGCAGGCTTCCGGAAGTGGTTTTCGTCACCGATTACAAATACATGTGCTCTGATCCGGGCCAGAATCTGATTCAGAAAGCGGCTGAAGAATACAAACTGGATGGGATTGTAGTAGCCGCCTGTTCTCCATCCATGCACGAAGTTACCTTCCGCAGGGCGGCGGCTTCGGCGGGGGTCAATCCATATCGCACTGAAATAGCTAACATCCGGGAGCAGGTAAGCTGGCCCCACAGGGATTATCCGAAGGAAGCTACCCGCAAAGCAATTGAAATCATCCGCACCATTATTGAAAAAGTTCGTTACGACGAAGCCCTTGTTCCTCTTGGCATTCCCGTTATCAAAAAGGCTCTGGTCATCGGTGGAGGTATCGCCGGCATCACAGCCGCCTTAGACATTGCTAACGCCGGGTATCCGGTGGTGCTGGTGGAGCGGGAAAAGGAGCTCGGGGGGAAGATGCGCCGCCTTTCGGGTTTATACATAAACTTTGAAGCTCCCGATGGCTTTCTGGAGCAGAAGGTTAAGGCCGCAACTGAGCACCCCGGTATCACCCTCTTGACTCAATCGGAAGTGAAAGAGGTTGGGGGATATGTGGGGAACTTCACTGTCAAGGTGGATACCCCTTCCGGGGAAAGGGCCTTTGATGTGGGGGCAATAGTGGTGGCTACGGGCTTTGACCTCTATCCCCTTCAGGCTCTTGGGGAATACGGTGGAGGCCGCTATCCTGATGTGATCAGCGCCCTGGAGTTTGAACGGATGCTGAAGGATGGACTGCATCGTCCTTCTGATGGGAGAGAAGTAAAGAGCGTGGCTTTCGTTCAGTGTGCGGGCTCTCGGGACCCCCAGCGCCACAGGCCTTACTGTTCCAAGATATGTTGCATGTATGTTGCCAAGCAGGCCTCTCTCTTCAAACAGAGGGTTCCCGATGGGCAGGCTCTGGTTTTCTACATAGACATTCGCTCCCAGGGGAAAAACTATGAAGAGTTTGTCCAGAGAGCCATAATGGACTATGGTGTGCTTTACATTCGGGGTAAAGTGGCTAGGGTTTACCAGGAAGGTGGCAGGGTTTTTGTGCGGGGTGTGGATACCCTTTCGGGGAGGCCAGTGGAGGCAGAGGTGGATCTGGCCATTCTGGCCAGCGCAGCGGTGGCTTCGCCGGGGGCGGAGGAGCTGGCGAAGAAACTAAAGGTCTCCACTGATGCCTTCGGCTTTTTCCAGGAAGCTCACCCGAAGCTTCGTCCGGTGGAAAGCTTGACGGCAGGAGTTTTCATTGCCGGGGCTGCCCAGTTCCCCAAGGATATTCCGGAAACGGTGGCCCAGGCTTCTGGTGCAGCCGCCAAGGTGTTGGGGCTTTTCGCTCAGCGGGAGCTGGTGCAGGAGCCAACGGTGGCTTACGTAATAGAGGACCTTTGTTCAGGTTGCAGCCTGTGCGTGGAAGCCTGCCCGTATGGAGCCCGAGCTCTCCATCCCTGGAGAGGCATCGCTACAGTGAACGTTGCTCTCTGCCAGGGCTGTGGAGCTTGTGCCATGGTATGTCCTAACAAAGCTTCTCGTGTGCGCAACTTCACGCCAGTCCAGTATCTGGCGATGGTGGAAAAAGTGGTGGGGTAGAGCTAACAATGGGGCCAATCACTCCGAAGAAACTTTTGGTTTTCGTTCTAACGTTATACCTCGTAATGGGAGTTACTTTTGCTGTGATTTTCCCCCTGGGAGAAGCCCCTGATGAACCGGGGCATTTCACTTATGTTCGCTACGTGGCTCTCGAACAGAAACTCCCCGTCCTCAAGCCAAAGTATGAAGAAAATGAGACGGTTGCTGCACATCATCCCCCCGCTTACTACGTCCTTGTAGCAGCTTTAACAAGTCCCTTCATAGATGGCAATCTGCGCCTTTACCGTAACCCTTTATTTGACTGGGGGTGGAAAGCCACACATTTTATCAAAGGGCCGGAACATTCGTTTCCATGGCGCGGCGACCATTTAGCCTGGCATGTTGCGAGGTTTATTTCTCTGGCGCTGGGTTTGGTCAGCCTGAGAATAATTTACCTTGCAGGACGTAGACTTTTGGGCTCCGAATGGGCGGCAGTGGCCTGCGTAGCTTATGTGGGGTTAAATCCGCAGTTCATTTACCTGCACAGCTATGTTACCAATGATGTCCTTGCTACCCTGGCAGGAACACTGCTGGTTTTTTCTGCTTTGAACTTTTACCATAGACCCACGGTTATTAATGCCCTTTTCTCAGCTATTGCTATATCTCTGGCTGTTCTTGCCAAACTCACAGCTGTGGCCATGCTCCCTGCCCTTATCCTCGCTTTCATCTTGAGCTGGCGTCGCCTTTCCGCACGATCCAGAATGCAGATTCTGGCTATTTTAATTTCAGTCCCCGCGCTTCTGAGCGGGTGGTGGTTTGTGCGGAACCTGAAACTCTATGGGGATTTAACCGGGCTCAACATGCTAAGGGTAACCCTTGCCCGTAATTACTACGAAAGCCCCTTGGGAATCTCAGAGCTTATCCGGCTGTTGCGTCCCATGTTTGAGCAAACCTTCAAAAGCAGTTGGGGTTACTTTGGATGGCTAACTTTGCCTATGCTCGACTGGATTTTCCTCGCCATTTTTATTGCGCATGTAGTAGCCGCTGCAGGGATAATAATGAAGCTCAAGGGCTTGCTGAACAAACCAGAAGCCTGGATAATTGGGTTATCGTGGGCGGGATTGCTGGTCTCTTTCCTCAACTACAACAGGATCGCGAATTCATCAGGTTGGCAAGGGCGTTTTCTTTTCCCAGCCGTTTCGGTTGTGGCCGTGGCCTTCATAGCTGGTTGGCGTTACTGGTTAAGTAAAAGAGACCAGGTTCTTTCCCTGCTGGTTACCGGTGCAGGGACGTCTTTAACCATTTACGCCCTTGTGGCTTTGATCTTACCGGTTTACTTGCCCCCTCAATTTTTACCCGCAGATATTAGCCTTCGGAACCGAATTGATATACCGTTTGAGGGTGGCTTGCGCCTCATCGGCTACGAGCTCCCGTTGAAAAAGTTTAAACCAGGGGATTCTTTGAAGCTTACCCTTTACTGGAAACTTGATGTCCCCTCGTCAGTAGCTTACCGGGTCAAAGTTACGGCCTATACTTTTACCGGTGAATGCGTCATTCCTACGGCAGAATCGTTCCTATTCAGGCGCTATCCTGTGCCCCTATGGAAACATGGGATGATTGTGAAAGACGAATACCGCCTGCACATAGAAGAGGATGTAGAGCAAGTAACAGCTCCGCTCACCCTCTTTGTGCTTCAGGGACACAATGCTCAACCTGTGCCGAGACTTGACAGGCCGGAGGGTTCCAGAGAAAACAAGGCTGAAATTACCTGGATAACGGTGGGGACCCGAAGGGGACCCACGGATGAGCCTGAAAGAAAGCTGGAAGCCGTTTTCGGCGATGAAATGATCCGATTGTTAGGCTACACCCTTCATGGTGAGCCTGTCAGGGCAGGGGGAACTATTACTGTAACCCTTTACTGGAAGGCGGAGAAACCTGTGGAATTTAACTATCACGTTTTCGTTCACGCTTTGAACGAGAAAGGGGAATTGATAGCCCAGCATGATAGCCCGCCCCGTTCAGGTCTGTATCCAACTTCCGTCTGGTCACCGAAGGAGATAATAGTTGATTCGCATCCATTAACAGTACCACAGGACTATGAGGGTAAAATCAAGCTTCTGGTGGGGCTATACTCCCTTGAGACTATGGAAAGGCTAAAGGTCAGGAGCAAGGAAGGCGTTGAACTTTTGGACCGTGCAGTGCCTCTGGGAGAAGTGTATTGAGTGGTAATTGTTGACGGCCAGACCTTTTGTTATTACAATAGTAGCGCACAAAAGCGGCTGAAAATGATAGATTTCAACCCTTTGGAGCTCGCTAGGCAATATGCAGAGGCCCTCCAGCGCTACTTTGGAGAGCGACTGGTCTCTGTGGTGCTTTACGGTTCCGTAGCTCGCGGGAACCATACCACCAACTCCGATATTGATTTGCTCATCATTGCAGAGAGCTTGCCCGAATCGCGGCGGGAACGCAACCGCATCCTTGTAGAAATTGAAGAGAAAGAGTTCTCATCCACCCTGGCAGCTCTGCATCGGCATTCCACCAGGATCAAAACTCCTGAGGAGGCTCTCAGATTTTCCCCTCTATACCTTGAAAAAGGGGGGTTCTTTGAAGGAGTGCTGGAACGCCTTTGCAGCAGACTGAAAGAACTGGGAGCCTGGAGAATTTGGAAAGATAAGGTCTGGTATTGGGAGCTAAAGCCGGACCTGAAATGGGGAGAAACTCTGGAATTATGACCACGAAGGAGATGGCCCAGAGCTACATTAGAACAGCGGAACATTCCCTTAAACAGGCCCGCTTGGCTTACGATGATGGGCTGTGGCATTTAGCAGTTCGCAGGTCTCAGGAAAGCGTTGAGCCGGCCTTAAAGGGAGTTCTACGCCTTCTGGGATTGGAAGTCCTGCGGGTTCATGATGTAAGCTTCTTCCTGATGGAGCATCGGAGCCGATTTCCCAGCTGGTTTCAGGTCCAGACTGATAAGCTTTCTTACATATCCCGTGGGCTGCGCAAAGATCGGGAGCTCAGCCTCTACAGGGACGAAGAGATGGCTTTGCCGCCTGATTTGATTTTTTCAAAATTTGATGCGGAAGAAGCCCTTAAAAATGCCCAATTCGTTTTAGAGCATTCAAAGCGCTTGCTTGAAGAGTTCACCACATAACAGCAATGGAGGAGGTCATGAGCGCGGTAAACCACAACAGGGTTCTCGTTATCGGAGCCGGGATAGCCGGCATGGAGACAGCTCTGCTTCTGGCTGAAACGGGGGTTGAGGTTTACCTCCTGGATAAGGAGCCAGGAATAGGAGGCTCCCTCCACCTCCTGGATTACACGTTCCCAACGGATTCCTGCGGCCTTTGCTACCTTGAACCATATTTGTCCCCACGGTTCTGCCCCACTTTTGAAAGCGCCAGGCACCCCAACATACACCTTATACCCTATGCCGAAGTAGAAGCCCTTGAGGGCCAGGCTGGGGCTTTCACCGCCAGAATCCTCCACAAACCTCGCTATGTCTACGAAGAAAAGTGCATCCTCTGCAACCGCTGCGCTGAAGTTTGCCCCGAGGAGCGACCTCATCCATACGAGGGAAGAATTTCACCTCTGAAGGCCATATACAGACCCCACCTCAGGGCAATTCCTCCCACTTACGTCATAGACATGAACTATTGCACCCGCTGCGGGAGGTGCGTTGAGGTTTGCCCCACCGCAGCCATTGACCTTGACATGAAGCCCAGAACTTCGGAACTTAGCGTTGCCTCAGTGGTCATAGCTGCTGGTTACGAACCCTTTGACCCCCAGAGGAGGGCTGAATTCGGCCACGGGATTTTCCCCAATGTGCTTACCAGCCTTGAGTTCGAGCGAATGGTCAGTTTCTCCGGCTCCACCCACGGCCAGGTAGTGCGTCCTTCCGATGGGAAACCTGCCAGGAAAATCGCTTTCATCCACTGTGTGGGCTCCCGTGACCCCGCTATCGGCAATGGTTATTGTTCTTCGGTCTGCTGCATGTATACAGCCAAGCAGGTCACTCTGGCCAGGAGGCGCAACCCCAACCTTGAAATCGCTGTCTTCTACATGGACATAAGGCCCATCGGCAAGGTCTACGACCAGTATATCCGCCGGGTTCAGGAAACCCCAGGAGTTCGCTACATCCGGAGCATGATCTCGGGGGTATTTGAGCGCCACCCCGAGAAGGACCTCCTCATCCGCTATGTGGCCGAGGACGGAAAAATCCGAGAGGAAACCTTTGACCTGGTGGTCCTGGCGGTGGGATTTGAGGCTCCCAGAGGGCTTGACAGGCTGGGAATTAAGCTGGATAGGTGGGGGTTCCCGCTGACCCGGCCCGATGAACCCTTAAAGACCAGCCGTGAGGGTGTCTTTGTGGCCGGAGCAGCCCGTCGCCCGATGGACATACCCGATACCGTGGTGGATGCAGCTGCGGCAGCTTTCCACGCCCGCTCTCTCTTCTCTCAGCCCATCTCGTCACCTTACCCCATTCTCCCATCTTATCCCGACCTCATTGAAGCAGAACCGCGCCCTGGAGTTTTCATCTTCTCTTGCCCCGAACTGGGTGATGAGCTGGACCTTGAAGCCCTCAGAGCCTTTGCCTATTCTACCTATGGAGCCTCTCTGCATGTTCTGGAAAGCTCCTCTAATGGCTGGGAGAGATTAATAGAGAGAGCCAGGGCCGAAGGCCTGAACCGTATAGTAGTAGCCCCATGTGGCCTTCGCCCCACCCTGGAAGTGCACCAGAAGCTCGGAACCCTTGGCCCATATGAGATTGTCCCCCTCTTTGAGGAAGCAGTGGCTCCCCTTCGAGGAGATAGAGAAAACGCCACCCGCCGGGCCAAAGCTATCATTGGGATGGCTCTCGCCAGGCTCCTTTACCTCTACCCCCGGCTTCTGTCCAAAGTTTCCCTTAACTCCTTCGCTCCCGAAGAGAGAGTGGTAGTTGTTGGAGCGGGGCTTGCGGGTATGACCGCTGCTCTTTCCCTGGCCCAGCTCGGATACAGGGTAGACCTGGTGGAGAAGGAAGCGGAGCCGGGAGGCCTCCTGCGGCTTCCGAGGGTTGTGCTGGACGGTATTGACCCCGCCGCGACCCTTGAAACTCTGGTGGAAAAGGTGAAATCCAATCCCCTTATAACCCTGCACCTGAATTCTGAGGTGGCGCGGGCGGTGAAGGCCGGGAACAGCTACCTTGTGGAACTTTCCCCCAGCTCTGAGACAATCCTCTGTGGAGCCATAGTGGTGGCCACGGGTGGCAAGGAAGCTCAAACCACTCAATACCTGAGGGGTTCCCACCCGAAGGTCATTACCCAGCTTGAGCTGGAAAAACTCCTTAAAGAATCCACCACTTCCTTCGGGCGTGTGGCCATGATTCAATGTGTGGGCTCCCGGGATGATTCCCACCCCTACTGCAGCCGTGTGTGCTGTTACAATGCTGTGAAGAACGCTCTTATCCTCAAAGAGGCCAACCCTGATGCTGAAATTTGCGTCTTCTACCGCGATGTTGTGACCTTCGGACAATACGAGGAACTTTACACCAGAGCCAGGGAAAAGGGGGTCATCTTCATCCCTTACACTCCTGACAATAAACCAGAGGTAAAGCCCGAGGGTGAAGATAAGCTTCTGGTGAGCCTCAAGGAGCCCACTGCCGGGGAAATAAAGCTGGAAGTGGACTGGCTGGTCCTCAGTGTGGGGATAGAACCTGGTGACAACGCCTCGCTGGCGGAGAAGCTGGGGGTCAAACTTGATGAGTTCGGTTTCTTCGCTGAAGAGCACACCAAAATGCGCCCCCTTGAACTTTCAGAGCCGGGCATTTTCGTCTGCGGGCTTGCCCAGGGGCCCCACCTTATGGAAGAGACCATTGGGCAGGCCAGGGGAGTGGCTCTCAAAGCCGCCCTTTACCTCCGCCAGATGCGTGGCCTTCCTGAGACCATTGCTACCGTTAATGAAAGGCTGTGCAGTGCATGTGAGATATGCGTTTTAGCCTGTCCCTATAAGGCCAGATTTATGGATTACGAGGTGAGAGTAGCCAGAGTTCAGGAAGAACTCTGCCGGGGTTGCGGAATATGTGCTATGGTTTGCCCCAACGGAGCTACCCAGATGAGAGCTTTTGACAAAAGAGCGCTGATGGCCGTGGTGGATGCGGCCTTAGCAAGCTAATTCAAGGAGGTAAACCCATGCTTGTAAAGGAAAGGATGAACAAGCCAGTGATAACCATAGGCCCTGAAACCTCCATTCAGGATGCCCTCCGCATCATGCGGGAAAACAGAATCCGTCGTCTCCCGGTGGTGGAAGGCAAGAAGCTTGTGGGTATAGTTACCGAGCGGGACCTTCTCTATGCTTCGCCCTCCCCGGCCACGACCCTTTCCATTCAGGAGATGCACTACATGCTTTCCAAACTCAAGGTCCGGGAGATCATGAGATCCCCCGTCATCACCATAGATGAGAACGCACCTATAGAGGAAGCTGCCCGCCTCATGGCCGACAACAAAATCGGAGGGCTTCCTGTGACCAGGGGTGGAGAGCTGGTGGGGATAATCACAGAATCGGACATCTTCAAAGTTTTCACCGAAATGATGGCTGCCAGAGAGGAAGGGCTTCGCATAACCCTCATGGTTCCGGAAAGGAAAGGGGTTCTGGCCTCTATAACGAAAGCCATTGCGGCCAGAGGGGGTAACATTGTAAGCCTGGGGCAATTCTGGGGAGAGGACCTTACCACCCGCACCGTAACAATTAAGGTCTCAGGCATTTCAAAAGAGGCCCTGGAAGAGGCTGTCTCTCAGGAAGGGATAAAAGTTCTGGATATACGCTAAGGAAGGAGGTGTTACATGCTGGTTCGCGACCGAATGAGCCGTCATCCAATAACCATCAGGCCCGATGTTACAATCCATGAGGCTCTGCAGATAATGCGGAGGGAGAAAATACGCCGCCTTCCGGTCCTTGACGAGAACGACCGGCTGGTGGGCATTGTGGCGGAAAAGGACCTGCTTTACGCTTCCCCCTCTTCGGCTAAAGCCCTCAACGTCTACGAACTCCAATACCTCCTGGCAAAACTCACCGTCGGCGATGTGATGACCCGCAACGTTATAACCGTTACCGAATTTACGCCCTTAGAAGAGGCTGCCAGGATAATGGTGGACAACAAAATTGGGGCGCTCCCGGTAATGAGAGGGGAACAGCTTGTAGGAATCATCACGGAAACCGACATCTTCAAAGTTTTCCTGGAGCTTCTGGGAGCTCGCGAAAGGGGGCTGCGCCTTACCCTGTTGGTCCCCGAAGCTAAGGGGGTCCTGGCCTCCCTCACTGGAACCATCGCTGAGCTTGGGGGGAACATCATAGCGCTGGGCACCTTTAAGGGCGAGGACCCCACAAACCGGATCGTCACCATTAAAGTTGAAGACGTAAACAAGGACAAACTCCTGAACGCCATTCGCAGCCAGATTCTGGAAGTTCTGGACGTCAGAGAACTCTGAGGAAGCTCATGGAGTTTGAGCCTCGCATCGTTGGGTTTCTCTGCAACTGGTGTGCTTACGCCGGGGCCGACCTGGCTGGGACTTCCAGGATTCAGTATCCACCCAACATAAGGATAATAAGGCTCATGTGCACGGGAGCACTGGACCCCATCTATGTCTTGAGGGCTTTCCTGGAAGGAGCCGATGGTATCCTTATCGCTGGGTGCCATCCAGGCGATTGCCACTACCTGAACGGCAATTACAAAGCCCGCCGTCGC